>CAZTRY010000010.1:0-39464 GCA_964616525.1 uncultured Sphingobacterium sp.
ACATTATGAAAAAAATTATCACAATACGCTTGTTTAAACCATAGAAATCGGGGGAATTAAAGGGGGTGGATGAATCAATCCTCCCCGTAGCCCCTCCAAAGGGGCACAGCATAATGCCTAAATCCCTGCTTAATAATAAATTTTGATACTTAAACACCTGTTTAAAAGATGTGTCCACACGATAGGGCTATAGAGGGAGGCAAGGTAAAGCGGGGGCTCTCAATTCGAATTTAGCTGTATTATAAGTTCAAGAGCATCGAACCAAGTTATATAAAATACTTCTGATTTTAACCGGACATTAGTGATTTTTATTCCTGCTTTACTGATATTTCATTAATCTTTGTATCATTGATCAGATAATTTCAGTCATGTTAAAAATAGGTATAATCGGGCTGGGAGATATAGCCCAAAAAGCATATCTGCCGGTGTTAAGCAGTAAAGACCTTGAAATTCATCTGTTTACCCGAAATCAGGAACGGCTTATCAGAATAGGAAGGCAATACAGACTCAGTAATCTACATTACAGCCTGGACTCTATCCTTGAAAGCGGTATCAAAGGGGCTTTTGTTCATACCGCAAGTGAATCGCATGAAAGTATCATAGAACAGCTTCTCATGCATAATATTCATGTATATGTGGATAAACCTATAACTTATGATTTTGCTTCATCTAAAAGGCTGCTTGATCTTGCAGCTAGCAGAGGCCTGCATCTGATGGTTGGATTTAACAGAAGGTATGCCCCTGCTTACCGGGAGCTGAAACTGATCAAAGATCCGAATATGGTCATCATTCAGAAGAATCGTCATTCCCTGCCAGGGGATATACGAACCTTTGTTTTCGATGATTTTATTCATGTTATTGATACCCTGCGCTACCTGTTTACCCTACCACTTAAAGAAGTTTTGGTGAGGGGAATGAAAAGCAATGGATTGTTGATCCATGTGGTGGTTCAGTTGATTGCAGAGAATGGATCAACTGCCATAGGGATTATGAACAGAGATTCAGGTACACTTGAGGAGAAAGTAGAAGTATTTAGCAGCGAGGAAAAGAAGACTGTTGTCAATATGACTAACCTGAGCACCTTGCGGCAAAAGACTGAAATTTCAAGCGGAATCAGCGACTGGGAATCGACCCTGTCGAAACGTGGTTTTGAAAATATTATTCAGGATTTCCTTCAGGCACTTGAAAATAATACAGAGCCTCAATTCAGTATTCAGGATGCCTTGCTTACTCATGAGATGTGTGAGAATGTGGTTAATCAGTTGATAGTTGACAGTTGATAGTTGACAGTTGAGAATTGACAGTTGAGAATTGACAGTTGATAGTTGACAGTTGAGAATTGAGAATTGAGATCCGATAGCTATCGGATGGAGAAGAGGACCCTCTTGCCTTGGGATGAGAGGGAATTGAGAGTTGAAACCTAATGTGTTAAACTTATAACCTACAACTTATTACTTATAACTTTCTCTTAAAAGTACTTTCATAAATCTCAATCCAGTCCTGCACAGTTATTCTTTTAACTAATTGTCCGATTAGCTCAAAGGGAATATGCTCCGGTTTTTTAAATCGCAGACAGCTTTTGCCCATATCCCTCTTAGCGGAAGTATGTTTGGGATATTCCTCCAGAAACCAGTCCATTGTTTTTTGATCTGCATAAATCCCCATGTGGTAAAAGGCAATAAAATTTTTCTGGGAAGCAAGCCCTATAAAAGGAAGCGGCAATTTTGGATCGCAATGATATCCGGCAGGATAGATTGAATGTGGCACAACATAGCCAATCATTCCATAACTCATTTGCTCAGAAAAACCATCGGGCAAATTGTCGAGAATCACCTTTCTTAATTGATTCATTCCTTCTTTCCGGTCTTCCGGAAGGGAATCGAAATATTCCTGCGGGCTTGTTGCTACTGATTGCATCTTTTATTTATTAACTTTCCATTGATGAGAATTATCTGCCATAATCTCCCGTCCCCAGACCGGCAGTTCAGCCTTCAATCTTTCCACAGTTTCATTACAGGCATCTATTGCAGCTTTCCGGTGGGCTGATGAGGTGAAGACAAACAAACAAATTTCACCTGCTGCTACCTCTCCGAGGCTATGATGTACATGCATACAGGTTATTGGATATTTGGCAAAAATATCTTCCCTGATCAGATGCATTTTTTCAATTGCCATATCTTCAAAGGCGGTAAAATCAATGGCACGTACCTTTCCATTTTCGGTATCATCTGCCCTTACCTGACCGAGAAATATGCTGTGTCCACCAATAGCTGTCTGGGTACTGTGTTTTTGTATGCTTTCGGCAATGAATGATGCCGGAATGGCGCCCTGACTGAAGATATTCTTAGGTTTTCTTTCTGACATTGTAAATCATTTGGATTTTTGCCAACCGGCAATCCCATCTTTTAAACTATATATTTTTCTGGATTTGCCAAAATATTTTGATAGTATTTCAGCAGCACCGGCACTTCGTTTCCCGCTCTGGCAGAATAGTATAATCGTTTCAGCTTTAATATCAGGAATTTGATCTTTCAGGCTGCTCAAAGGAATATTTATGTGCTCAAAATCTTCTAAATGAGGTGTTTCTCCCGATTCTCTCACATCCACAAACTGGACGTTTTTATCCTGCATCTTTTCTTCAAACTCTTCCTGACTCAGCTCAAAAGCTGAATGAACTGAACAAAACCAATCATAATTGAATTTCATAAAATCCTGGGCATTTTCGGGAATCATTTTTCCGGTTTCAGGCATTGCAAGTAATTCCATCTCAAAAAAATGATTATTGAGGGAATTGTAGGTTAACAAACGATTAATCAGGGCATTTCCAATACCGGTGATCAGTTTAATGGTTTCATTGGCCATCATGGTTCCTATGATTCCGGGAAGTACGCCGATTACACCGGCCTCCTCACAATTTAACACTTCCCCATCAGCAGGTGCCTGAGGGAAAAGATCACGGTAGTTGACAGCCGTTTTTGTCTCTGAAGGATGATTGAAAATCGCTATCTGGCCCTCAAAACGCGATATTGCACCGTAAACCAGAGTTTTTTTCAGAATTACGCAGGCATCATTAATCAGGTATCTGCTAGTAAAGTTATCTGTGCCATCCAGAACAATATCGAAACCTTTGATAATTTCTAATGCATTGGCATTACTTATTTTATCATTGAAGGCAATGATCTCAATATCCGGATTAATCTGTTCCAGCACATCTGCTGCCCTTATCGCTTTTGAAAGGCCGATATCATTGACAGAGAATAAAACCTGCCGGTGAAGATTGCTCAGAGAAACCAGATCAAAATCCACAATACCAATCCTTCCCACACCTGCACCTGCCAGATAAAGCAAAGCAGGACAACCCAATCCTCCAGCACCAATGACCAGTACTTTTGCATCTTTTAGTTTCTGCTGACCAATTTCACCAAGCTCTTTCAGAGAGATCTGGCGCTGATATCTATTGTTCTTTGAAGGATTGCCCATGATCAGCCTCCCGAAAATGGTGGTAATAAAGCGATATTATTGTCCCCGCTAAGAATGGTATTCACTTTGATCACTTTTTTATTTAAAGCAATGGCATATTGGGCATTCTCCAGAGACGGGTACATTTCATTTAGTGTTTTAATCAGTGTTTCTGTGTCAGGGATATCATGAAGGATCATTTCTGATCTTCCGGTGATATCTGCGAGCTGCCCGAATAAAGTAAGATGTACCTGCATATTATTCGTAATTTTTTATGTAAAAATAAGCTTTATTCCGGCCAGCAGCAGTACCATTGCCAGTGTATTTTTCAAAATATTCTGATTAAACTTTAATGAACCCAAATAGGACCCGCATAAACCTCCTGCAAAAGCAATGGCAACATAGCTTATCATATCCGGACTAAATTGAATGCCTTTACTCAGATGACCTGCCAGGCCCGAGAATGAGTTTACAAAAATAAATAAAGCGCTGATTGCTGCAGTTTGTTTCTGATCTGTCCATTTCAAAAGCAGCAAGATCGGTGATAGAATGATACCGCCACCAATTCCAATCAAGCCTGATAAAAATCCGATGGTAGAGCCAATCACCAGGGACAGGAATAGATTGTTTTTCCGGATCTCTTCGGTTTGGAAGTTGGCAAAGAAAAGAAAGCGTATCACTGGTATGAATAGGAGTAAACCTAAGATTTTTTTGTAAAAATCAGCCTCAATACTGATCAGTCCGCCGGCAAAAGCCATTGGTACAGATGCAATCGCGAGCGGCAAAAAAATCTTCCATTTGAAGTGCTTTCCTCTATAAAACTGGTAAAATGAAGTTAGGGAAACAAAGAGGTTGAGCAGCAATGCTGTAGGCTTCATTACCTCGGGTGAAATGGAATAAATAGCCATAAGTGCGAGGTATCCACTTGCACCTCCATGTCCAACAGAGGAGTAAAGGAAGGCAACAATAAATAATAGAATGTAAAAGATGTAGATACTTTCCATGGTTTAGAATAAAGGTAAAAGATGTATTTCAACTTCTTCACCAGCTTTGTATTCTATGCGATCCTCATCAAGTTTGATCAGGCAGTTGGCTTTAGCAAATGAACTGAGTCTGAAAGATTCCTGCGCTTTAAGGTCTCTGACATATTTTCCATCAAAATGAGCTTTCAGAAAATGAGTAAGTCCCTGTGTTTTTTTCAGACCTGTTTCCAGTACTGCCTTAATTACTTTTAAATCTTTTTGATGATTGCTTAAAAGCCCGATCGCGGGATAAACATATTCATAAAAGCAGGTTAATACGGATGCCGGATTACCGGGAAGTCCGAAAATGTATTTATTGCCTTTTGTACCGAAATAAATAGGTTTACCGGGTTTCTGCTTTATTTTATGAAAGATTTGCTCTATCCCGTTTAATTCGGCTGCCCGGGTTACAAAATCAAAATCACCAACACTGACACCTCCGGTTAATAAAACCATATCACTTTGATTGAGCGCAATTTCTAATATTTCACTTAATATAGAAAGATCATCTTCAGCAGAAAAAACATCTACATTGAGTATCCCCATCTCCCTTATGGCAGCTTTTAAAGAATAGGAATTTGATTCATAAACTTGTCCGTATTCAAGTGGTAAACCCGGTTGCTGAAGTTCATTTCCCGTGAGTATGATGCTGATTTTAGGTTTCGGGTAAACTATCAGTTCATGAATACCCAGGCCTGCAATAAATCCGATTGCCGGTGCGTTGAGAAGGCTGCCTTTTTCCAGTGCGAGTTCACCTTTTTTTGCTTCAGAACCCTGTATTCTTACGTTTTGTCCGGCTGACAGTCCTTCATCTTTAATCAATAGTTGTCCGTCCTTAATCTCAACCTTTTCCTGCATTACTACTGTATCTGCACCAGGAGGTACTGCGGCTCCGGTAAAGATCCTGCAGGTGTTATTTGCTGGCAAAGGATTCTGTTCAGCCAAACCTGCCTGAGCAAGACCTTCAATTTTAAGTGAATTATTTTGCTTCCAGCCTTCATAATTTAGGGCATAACCATCCATTGAAGACTGATTGAATGGAGGGACATCGGTTAATGCATACACGTCTTCAGCAAGGATTAAACCCGCTGCCGACGCAATTGAAACCTTCACTGGTTCTATACTTTTAATATTTTCCCTGATTAGTTTTTGTGCTTCAGAAACCACTATAAATTCTGCAGGCATTATTCTTGGATTTGTTTTACAATTTGAGTTTCAATATTGTTTGAGAATTGGGGATTTACAGGGCAATCTTACCCACCAATACTTATCATACTTCTGTTATGAAGGTCTTCGGTATGAATTTTTTCAAAATCTTTAGTAAACTGTCCTCCCAGTTCTTTTGCTTTTGAAAGTACACTTTCCTGAATAAGAGGCAGGACATCTCTGCCATTTCTAAGTGCAGACAGCAGATCGGTTTCTTCCTGAGAGAACAAACAATTTTTCATTTTGCCATCGGCGGTAAGCCTCATCCGATTGCAGCCCGCACAAAATGGCGCGCTCATTGTGCTGATAATGGCAAAAGTGCCCTGATGCCCTTCGATCAGGTATTTTTTAGCGGTATCATGAATGTCACCCTTTATCGCCACGGGCTGATATTTTTTCCTGATTTCATTCAGCATTTCCTCCCAGGTAAATACCTGATTGCTGGTCCAGCGATTACCTTCAAAAGGCATAAATTCAATAAAGCGGACATGAACAGGTACGTCTTTGGTCCACGCGATAAAATCATTGATCTCATGGTCATTCATGCCTTTCATCACCACCACATTCACTTTAACATGAAAGTTTCTGGCTATCATCAGATTGATGTTGTCCATCACCTTTTTAAAACTGTCTCTGCGGGTGATGATGTTGAATTTATCGGGATCAAGTGTATCCAGGCTAATATTTAATGAACTCACTTTTGCTTCTTCAAGTACATCCACGAAATCATGCAGCCTAGTAGCATTGGTGGTCAGTGTCAGCTTAACAGGAAGTTTAGCCAGGCGAAGGATAATATCTGCTGCATCTTTTCTAACCAGCGGCTCTCCACCCGTCAGCCGGATTTTATTAACCCCATTTTCTACAAACAGCTTAGCCAGAGATTCAATCTCATCAGGTTGCATCAGCCTTGAATGTGGTGTAAACTCATAGTTTTCCTCAGGCATGCAATAAAAACATCGCAAATTGCAGTTATCGGTTAATGATATCCGGAGGTAATTATGAACCCTTTGATGTGAATCGATTAGCATGCCTAAAAATACGCTATTTGGCTAAATTCTTATAATTCTCAAGGGTATCAATATCGATACTGCCTTCTTTAAACGGAATAGTACCTGTCTGTGCTGCAAATTTAGTGAATAACATTCTGGCGCCTTTATCGCCTTTCAGAGAGAGCAGATCCTGAAACATGCTTTTATGAAACAATGCGGGAGTACCCGGAATATCATCATAAAAGCTGGCAATGATATCTTTATCTCCACTCTGATAGGTCCTTATTAATTCATTTAGCAGGTCTGAACTCACAAAAGGCTGGTCGCAAACCATCAGAATTACAGCCTCAATGTCAGTAATTTGACTGATTAAATTTTCAAGTCCACAACGAAGGGAGGATGACATACCTGATTCCCAGTCGGGGTTTTCCAGAATCCAAATCTGATCAGAATTCAACTGTTTTTTGATTTCTCCGGCCGAAGAACCCAGAACCAGCAAAACCTGATCTGCATTACTGCCAAGTGCAGCATTCATGCTCAGTTGTAAAAGGCTTGTCCCATTAATTTTCAAGAGCTGTTTGGGGCTGCCTAAGCGCGAAGATTGTCCGGCTGCCAGAATAATGATAGCTATTTTTCCATGCTGGGTGTTTATTGTATTCATTGCTTGTTCCTTGGATGAATCGGGCTTTGCCTGAATTTCAGAAATTGTCCGTCTCTGCCTGAAAAAGCAGCCCTGATGCCGGCAGCAAGGGATAATGCGATTTCTTCAGGAGTCACTGCACCAATGTCCAGACCGATAGGAGCATAGATCCTATTCATATCTTCTTCAGAAATTTGAAAACCATCATTTTTCAGCTCATCCCAGATCTTTTCAGACCTGACACGCGGACCCAGCATACCGATAAATGGCGAGGCAGACTTCAATACAAGGGGTAAATTTCGTTTGTCAGTTTTGTAATCATGCGACATCAGAATGATTGCTGTATGTTCATCAATGGACAGCTCATTGAATTCTGAGAATGGACGTATCTCATCAGCGATTGCCCTGATTTTTGAATTTACTTTGATCAATTCAGCCAGAATACTCACTCTCCATCCCAGTTCTTTCAGTAAACGGGTCATTGGGTAAACATCATACTGATGTCCTGCCAGAACAACATGAATTTCAGGTGGCAGAATTTCTATGAAAAGTGTCAGATTATTGCCCTCGGCAGATTCATACCGGAAAGTATTGGAGCTTTTTTTTGCAATCTGAATTTCTATGGCTTCGTTCAGCAGGTTTTCCAGATTTTGATCTTGGAAGACCTGCAGGCTCTCCCGACCTTTATATTTAATGATCTGACCTGCCTGGATATTTGCTGTGTTCTGATCCATTTTTGTAATGGTAATCAGTATATGAGTCTCACGATTAGAATGAACACATGATTTTAAAATTTCGACCGGATTATTGTGATCCCGATAATCAAGCGGTGTAAATAAAACATCAATGATGCCGTTGCAACCTAAGCCGACTCCAATCTGATGCGGGTCATCTTCGCTGGTATCATAAGTAATCAATGTAGATTTTGAATTGTTGATAGCAAGCCGGGCACGCTTTAGTGCATCACCCTCCAGACAACCTCCGCTGATACCGCCTACCCAGGTCCCGTCATCAAGGACCAGCATTCTAGCTCCGGTACGACGATATGATGAACCTTCTACCCGAACAACAGTGGCCAGAGCTGCATGTGTATTGTCTTTATCGATATTTTCGTAAGCTTTAAGGATGGCTTTTATTTCTTTCATAATGTTTCTTTCAGGATTGCATGGATATATTCAAACATTACATAAATTCTTTCTGATTTTACATCAAAAATATCATCCTTATCAGTTGAATTAAATCTTTTTGTACACTCCTGAAAACTCATAATGAATACTTTCAAAGGATAATCGACTTATTCATTGTATTTATGATATACTTCAAGTATAGACAAATCTAACCAATGAACCTGATCTGCATCAGGCTCAGACGATAAAATTAAACCTGTATGACAGGATCATCTGAAATATCTTTTCCCAATTTCTTTTTCGGATCTTATTTGAACGTTTTTATTTGGATTAGACAAAAGATTCCCATGGTGTAATTGAGCTCCTCCTAGTATCAAATCTGTATTAATGAACTTATTAATTTAAAAATTTATGCTTTAAATCAATAAAATGAGTGCATTCACTCATTTTTAGCTCATGGAATATTCGCTAACATTGTCCCGGACTTAGATCCTGTTTTCCTGAAGGTTTCAAAGTGATTTCTTCCGGTTCCTGATTAATGGCACTGTTATTTCTTTCGGGTCATTTAATCTGTTTTGTTTCAGTAAAGTTTACTGCAGTTTTTTTGTTTTTTAATTTATTGATGAATATCGTGTTTAATATTAAAAAAATCCCCAGTTTAATAGAGAGTAACAATTCAATTTTATCAGGTACTTCAAAGGATATCACAGATGGTTTAAAGATTTATCATGATAATCTTTGGTACGTTTGCGGTAATCTTGCTTTGAATGAGGGAAAATTACCACATAAGTTGATCAATTCCTCACCATCTGATGTAGATTATCAGATTCTGCTGAAAGCATCCCTTTTATTGATGCAGGACAGTATAGAACAGCCCCTGACTATAACTACAGGCTTTCCATATTCAACATATCATCTCCACAGAGAAGATGCAATAAATTGTATTAAAAAGACCCATCATATTGAGTATGATGCATCAACCTTCTTTTTAAATGGAGGGAAGAAAACTGCTTTGTTGGATGTTCACCAGGTTGATGTGATGCCCGAAGTTGTAGGATGCGCAGTGGCACTCCGCAAGGGTGAAGCACAGGAAAATGGAAATTTTTTTGTGCTGAGCTGTGGATTTGGAACATTTGAATCTATCCTGAGCACAGATTCCGGGATAGTTGAGCAGTCTATGACCAGTACAATTGGGATGTCTTATGCCGTGAATTTGATGATGAAGGGACTTGTCAATAATCATTATTTAGAATTCCGAAACACACATTTAATGGATGAAGCTTTTCAAAGAGGATCCATTATTCTGAATAAAAAACTTATCGATTTGAAGGAATTAAGAAGAAACGCCTTAAGAGCCTACTATCAGGAGGTTATTTCTCCTAATCTCAGAAACGTAATTACTGATGCGAACCTGATGAAAACCAATCGAATATTTCTTTGTGGTGGCGCAATGTATTATGAAGACCTTGTCAACTGCTTTAAAGCAGAGTTCGGTGAAATTGCACATCTGACAGTCGTGTCAGATCCTGCACATCTAGCCAGTAAGGGATACGCTTTAAACTCTCTCAGAATTTCTGGTGGTCAAAAACAATCTTCAATTGGTATTGATATTGGTAATGCAACAACTGTTGTTAGCCAACCTATTTAATAAAACTCATGATTAGCATTTTTAACCATAATAAAAACCTTCACAAGATTCAGGTTAATAAACCGAAGTTAAACAGAAATAATGATTGGATTTCTTCAGAACCGGTACTGCTCAAGATACCAATTGAAGGTAATATTTACTGTGATGATCAGGTTGTAGTAAATGCTGAAGGTCAGCTAAAGGGTAATATTTATTCAAAAAGCTGTGTCGTAAGCGGGAATATAAATGGAAATATTAATTGTTCGGACTTTATTGAATTAAAGAATCAGGCAGTCATTTGCGGGGATATAAAAACAGGCGCAATTAAAATTGAGGAAGGTTCGGTAGTTAACGGATATATAAGTATTAACAGAGAATTAAAACTTCCTGCTTTCCCTGTAGACTGGAAGGAACATGCGAAGGATACTCAAGATGAGGTTTACCAAAGATCGGATGTTCCTAATCCAAAATTTCCTTTGAATTCAAATGCAGCTCAACAATTTGTAGATGAAACTCTGTTTGCTTCACTTATAGATGATCAAAGAACTGAAAAGTACTCTGAATCTACAAAACCCTCAGGTATTACAGAACCTGAACCGGTTGAAAATAATGGGAGTTGGTGGTAAATCATCATCCCCTTATTCCTGAATTTTTCTGTTAAATTTTCAACGGAGGGGTCCGATTATGCTATGGCACTAAAGAAAATAAGTTTGTCGCAAAATGTATACTTCAGTGGCGTGTGCATTTAAACCATTAAAACATGGTAAAATGGGCACATAACAAATGGCTTATCCTGCGATTAAGTGAGTGCATTTTATTGAGATGTATGGTATCACCATACATTCATAAGCTTTTATAATGACTTTTATTTCGTCCATTTGTGTATTTCAGGCCTACTCAGTGCTTTTTAATCACAAACGATTCAACTGCCCTTAAATTGCGATAATTTGTATGAATTCAGTAAATTGGAATTTCATTGTAATCTTAAATTGATAAGGATGAATAGAATTTTTGTTCTGGTTTTGCTGCTGATATCAGGGATGTCTGCGATGGGGCAAACTGACAATCCCAAATACAACAGGGCCATGGCAGACTCTTTAGGTGCTGATGATTATGGTATGAAAATGTATGTTTTCGTCATTCTGAAGACTGGTCCGGTCAGTGCCGAAAAGGCAGTTACAGATAGTTTGTTCAGGGGACATATGGAAAATATTGGGAGACTGGCCACATCCGGCAAGCTGCTTGTTGCGGGTCCGATGAAAAAGAATGATAAAAACTACCGTGGGATCTTCATACTGAACGCTGCAACTATTGAGGAAGCAGAGAAATTACTGGAAACAGATCCTGCCGTCAAGGCAAAGCTTCTGGATGCAGAATTGTTTCAATGGTATGGCTCAGCAGCTCTGGCAAAGTATCTGGTATATCATGAAATGGTTCAGAAAAAGAAGATGTAACCCCGTTTCACATTACTATTTCCCAAGTGCCTTTCTGACTGCCGGAGCTACAATGCTACCATATAGTTCAATGGATTTCAGAATTTTCTGATGTGGCATATCTCCCATGCTCATTTGGGCCAGAAAGCGTGTATGCCCGAAGAGCTCATGCTCGTAAAGAATTTTATCAATCACTTCCTGCGGACTTCCAACCAGTAATGCGCCTTTCGGTGACCGCGAGTATTCGAATTGCTGTCTGCTCAAAGGTGACCAGCCCCTTTCTTCACCAATACGATTCATCATTTTTGCATAAGAAGGGTACAAATCATCAGCAGCCTGTGCCGAACTTTCTGCAAGGTAGACATGAGAATTGATACTGACTTGTAAGCCCTGAGGGTCTTGTCCGTTACGTTCTGCTGTTTGACGATATAATTTGATGAAGGGTACAAATTGTTCGGGCATACCACCAATGATAGCTAAGGCAAGTGGCAGCTTAAGATTTGCAGCTCTGACTGCCGAAGCAGGAGTACCTCCAGCAGCTATCCATATGGGTAGTAGGTTTTGAAAAGGTCTTGGATAAATCCCCCTGTTTTCAAAGGAAGGCCTGTGTTTACCTTTCCAGCTTAACTGATCATTATGGTTGATCTGTAACAGCAATTCCAGTTTTTCAGAGAATAAATCATCATAATCACTCAGAGAATAACCAAAAAGTGGATATGACTCAATAAAGGAACCTCTTCCGACCATGATTTCTGCTCTTCCTGAGGATAGCTGATCTACTGTGGCAAAATCCTGAAATACCCTTACCGGATCATCAGAACTAAGAACGGTTACAGCACTGGTCAGTTTAATGGTTTTTGTTCTGACTGCTGCGGCAGCCAGAATGATTGCCGGCGACGAGACCGCATAATCCGGCCTGTGATGTTCTCCTATTCCAAAAACATCAAGCCCCAGTTGATCGGCAAGTTCAATTTCTTCTAGTAGATCTTTTATTCGCTGGTTCGTATTTATGCTACGATTCTCAGCATCTGGTAACATGTCGGCAAAAGTATATAGTCCTAATTCCATTTGAAACGATTGAATATTTCCGGATGTGCGAATTTCGTGATTAAAGAGAGGCTTTCGACAATTTATAAGAAAAAATTATTTGATCGAACATTAAAGCAAGGGAGAGATTAATCTGAATGCTTTTTCGGTAAGTTTTCGGATGGCTGTACGATTTCCCCAATCCAGGGTATCAACTCTAACAGAGTCTTTCAGGTCATCATAAAATGTTTCCTGAAGCTTTTCAGCAATTTCCTTATCGTAAACAATGGCATTCACCTCGAAGTTGAGGTCAAAGCTTCTGATATCCATATTTGATGTACCGACCATCGCCAGTTGACCATCAAAAACAATGGTCTTGGCATGCATAAAACCCTTCTGATAACGGTAAATTTCAATTCCGACACTCAGCAGCTCGTTATAATAAGATTGTACAGCCAGATCGACAATGGATGAGTCAGATTTTAGTGGTAAGATAATTTTAATCTTTAGGCCTCCCAGAGAAGCAATCCGTAGAGCATCCAGCAGACTTTCGTTAGGAACAAAATAAGGAGTACTGATCAGGATTTCCTTTGAAGCCAGGTTAATCGCCTGAATGATCGAATATAAAATGATGGGTGTTTCTGAATCCGGCCCACTGGCAGCTATCTGAACAATTTTATTTCCCAGTTTGGGAATACTGCTTAACGGTGGGAATAGCAGATTATCGGGTTCGAGTGGGGCATCAGCACAGAAATTCCAGTCGCATAAAAATAAGTACTGAAGATATTGTACGGCGGGTCCATCCAGCCGAAGGTGTGTGTCGCGCCAGAAAACCTTATTGGCTCTTTCAGTTGTATTGACGTACCGGTCGCTGATGTTGATTCCTCCCAGAAATCCGGTTTTACCGTCAA
Source organism: uncultured Sphingobacterium sp. (assembly GCA_964616525.1). Taxonomy (GTDB): domain Bacteria; phylum Bacteroidota; class Bacteroidia; order Sphingobacteriales; family Sphingobacteriaceae; genus Daejeonella. The sequence continues at coordinate 13,441 of CAZTRY010000010.1, forward strand.
TCACTACTATTTTACGGTGATTTCTATAGTTCAGCCGGTTGGCTAGTGTGATGAATCGTACTTTAAAAAATGGGTAGGCCTTTATTCCCGCATTTCTCAGTCGTGGTACTAGAGTTTTACGAATCGAGCGACTGCCATAATCATCATAAATAAATCTGACCTGTACACCTTCCCCAGCTTTTTGTATCAATACAGATTCTATTTCTTTCCCGGTTTCATCATCCTCAACGATATAGTATTCAATGTGAATATGTTGCTTTGCAGCTTTGAGAGCACGAATCAATTCGGGAAATTTATTCTCTCCGTTCAGGAGCAATGTTACTTCGTTATCTGAGGTTAAGGGACTGGTGCTTTCTGTTAAAAGCATATTTGCCAGCTCCTTGTAGTTTTTGACAGTGGCATCACTTTGGTTGAATGTCTCCAGAGAATATTGATGAATATAGCCCTTTAGCTTAGCTGCTATTGTATGATTGTTGATCAGTTTTTTGCTGTACATTTTTCTGTTACGGTAATTGATACCGAACAGAAAATAAAATGCCATTCCGATAAAAGGAGCGAAGATGGCAAAGAGAAGATAGGCTAATGTTTTGGTATTGTTTCTGGTATCATAGATTATCCTGATACAAACAAGGAAGAGGATGAGCAGATAGATAATTTCTAAAATATGCAGCAAACTCATTTCAGGTAAAGGTATATGAATAGATGAAGATAAGGGTTTTAGCTAAAATCTGAGATGATTTGGTGCAGTTTCCGATCAAACGGGCATTTTATTTCCTGATGAACTTGAATGGAAGTGAGCAATGAGCACTTATCTTGAGTTTAGAGTCAAAACAATTGTATTCGTAATTTAATTTAAATAAGAGACCTGCGTCATATTTTGGACTAACTTTTAATCTTAATTTTGTGTTTATTTACATTTAATGAGACTTAAACTATTTCTGATTTTTTCAGTACTGCTGTATTCCTGTGGTAATTCTGACAATAGTATCAGGCCTGAAATACAGCCCATTTCTCAATCGGTTTATGCATCGGGTATACTTAAGAGCAGCGGTCAATATCAGGCATATGCCGCTGTCAGTGGTATTATCGCTGAAATATATGTTGAAGAGGGTGATACTGTAAAAAGGGGTGATCCTATCCTGAGAGTTTCCAATGAAGTTCAAAAGCTAAATGCAGAAAACGCCAGACTAGCGGCTGATTATAATGATTTGACAGCTAACAAAGGTAAGTTGAATGAGGCAGCTGCATTGATAGAGCTTTCAAGAAGCAAAATGAATAACGACTCCTCTGTTTATTTCAGGCAAAAGAATTTATGGGACCAGGGGGTTGGGTCTAAAATTGATCTGGAACAGCGAGAACTGACTTATCTTAATTCAAAAAATGCTTATTCAAATGCATTGATACGATACGATGAGTTGATGCGACAGCTCAGTTTTGCAGCATCTCAGTCGAAACGGAATCTGTCTATCTCTCAGACGATGTCCTCTGATTTTATACTAAAAAGTGAGCTGGATGGCATAGTTTACAGTCTGAGCCGAAAATCAGGTGAGATTGTAAGCCCGCAGAACCCATTGGCAGTAATTGGTAGTTCCAATGCATTTATTCTTGAAATGCAGATCGACGAAAATGATATCCTGCAGGTAAAAAAAGGGATGAAGGTATTGGTGAAGCTGGATAGCTATAAGGATAAGGTTTTTGAAGCCAGATTAAGTCGCATCAATCCATTGATGAACGAAAGAACTCAAACCTTCACGGTAGAGGCTGAGTTTGTTCAAAGACCTGAACTATTATTCCCCAATACTACATTTGAGGCTAGTATTCTGGTTCAAACCAGGGAGAAAGCCTTGCTGATTCCAAGAAATTATCTTTATAAAGATTCCTTTGTGATCAAGTCGGGTGGGGATACGCAGCAGGTGAAAACCGGATTAATGGATTATCGCAAAGTTGAGATTCTGGAAGGCCTGAATGAAACTGACGAATTGATTTTACCTGAATAATGAATTTGGGACTTATTTTTTCTATCGCTCAAACCCTGATGTTTGCCCGCTGGAGACAGACTATGGTGGCTGCCTTCGGTGTAACCTTCGGTATTGCGATGTTTGTAAGTTTGCTGGGATTTATGTCGGGTTTGAATGATTTGCTGGATGGACTCATCTTAAACCGTACCCCCCATATTCGCTTGTATAATGAAGTTCAGCCTACATCAAAGCAGCCTGTAGACTTGGCTGAGGCTTACCGTAATTCCTACAATTTTGTGAAATCTGTGAAGCCCAAGCAGGAGCGTCCTGAAATATATAATAATGTTGCAATCATGAATTTTTTGAAGTCAGATCAGCGTGTTCTGGGAATTGCACCTAAAATTACTGCTCAGGTTTTTTATAATGTTGGGGTGATTGATTTAACCGGAGCCGTTAACGGAATAGATGTGGAGGCAGAAAACAGGCTGTTCAATTTTCAGGATTATGTGGTTGAGGGTAGCTATATTGATTTGAAGAATACTCCAAACAGCATCATTTTAGGTACTGGTCTGGCGACTAAGATGCTGGCTTCAATCGGAGATATTATACAGCTGACCACCTCAAAAGGGGAGCGCCTTCAACTAAAAGTAGTTGGGCTTTTTCAATCAGGTTTGCAGGATGCAGACAATACTCAAAGTTATGCTTCCCTGGTTACTACACAGAAGCTTCTGGGTGAGTCAATAAGTTATATTACTGATATTCAGATTAAGGTCAAAGACATTGAGATGGCTCCTCAGATTGCCAGAGAGTATGAACGATTGTTTAATGTGGAAGCTCTTGATATTCAGACTGCTAATTCACAGTTTGAAACCGGGAGTTCAGTTCGTTCAATCATATCTTATGCAGTTGGTATTACCCTGTTGATTGTGGCAGGATTTGGAATATACAATATTCTGAATATGATGATTTATGAGAAAATGGACTCAATCGCTATCTTGAAAGCAACCGGCTTTTCAGGAAAAGATGTGAATCGTATTTTTACCAGTATAGCGCTCAGTATCGGGATAGCAGGAGGTTTAATGGGTCTTATACTGGGTTTGAGTCTTTCCCTGCTAATTGATCAGATACCCTTTGATACCCCATCTTTACCAACGATAAAAACTTATCCCATTAATTATGATCCACGTTTTTACCTGATTGGGATTTGTTTTTCATTAATCACAACCTATCTGGCGGGGTATCTTCCATCGAGAAAAGCCAGTAAAATTGATCCGGTAATAATTATCAGGGGGAAGTAGGATGAGTCAAAAGATACTGGAAGCAAGGAGTATTAACAAGTATTTTCATGACCCACTCACTGTTCAGGTGCTGACAGGTGTGAGTTTCTCACTCAACAGAGGTGAGTTTGCCTCAATCATCGGTAAATCGGGCTGCGGAAAATCTACCCTATTATATATCATGTCTACCATGGATACTGATTATGAGGGTGATATTTTGATTGATGGACGAAGTATGAAAGGTCTTACTGAAGCAGATCTGGCTCTTGTCAGAAATGAGAAAATTGGATTTGTCTTTCAGTTTCATTATTTGTTAAATGAGTTCTCTGTTCTGAAAAATGTGATGCTGCCGGCTTTAAAACTGGGTAAGTATTCTAAACCTGAAATTGAGCATCGTGCTTATGAGAAATTGAAAATACTGGGGATAGAATCTGAGGCACTCAAGAAATCAAATCAATTATCAGGAGGGCAGAAGCAAAGGGTGGCGATTGCCCGTGCATTGATCAATGATCCATTGATTATTATGGGTGATGAACCCACCGGAAATCTCGATAAAAAGAACAGCGAAATCGTATTTGAAATTTTTAAAGAGCTTGCCGAGGAATACCAGCAATCCCTGTTAATTGTAACACATGATGGCGAGTTTGCAGCAAGAACTAATCGTATCATTGAAATGGAAGATGGGAGAATTATTTCAGGCTGAGAGAATTTTCAATTATTTCGTCAATTTTTAATTTATCCAGTGGTTTTGAATAAAAACCTGCCACCATTTGATATTCTGTCGATTTTTTGATGTCTTCAGGGAGATCTGACGAACTCAGAATATAAACTCTGGCATTGGATGGAAGGTTATTGCCATATTTTTTCTTCAGATTATCCAAAACATCCCAGCCAGTCATTTCAGGCATATTGAGGTCTAACAAGATGATCTGATTCTCAAAATCACCATCTTTTAAGTTGTAAATATGTTCCAGCGCGGCTTCAGGCATTGTGAATGATGTGATAACAGATTGACTGTACTTATCATTCAAGGTTTTTTTTATCAGGAAAAGTTGAATCACATCATCGTCAATCAAAACGAAGTTTAAATTTTGGGGGAGATTAGTGAGCGTCATGGTTGTTGAATATTAGTTTATAAGACCATCCTGTTCCATCATTTTTATAAAACCGGAAATCCCCTTCATGTGAATTCATGATATTCTTTATGATTTGAAAAGCGAGTCCTTTTTCAAGATTATTTTCAGCCGCTGCCTTATAAAGTGCAGAGCTGTTCAATTGACTGGTTTTCAATGAATTTGAAGTGCAATTATTGGTGATTTCCAGAATTTTGAATTGTTCGTTCTCACTATATTTAAATTCCATTTTCAGAGAATTATTGCTGTCATTATAATTCATTGAATCCTCGAAAATATTTTTCAGAAGCGTATTGAAGCTTGAAACAGGGAAGCTGAGTGTGTACTTCCGGTCAATATCAATTGACACGGCGTCATTTGCCATGTTTAAATCATTCTTAAATAAAATACTGAGCTTTACAATTTGTTCCCGAATACTGAAAGTCTCATAGACTGCAGTCGATTTATCATCTCTTGCTTTGAGAATTTCATTCAGGTCCTTCATAACATCCTCTATCTTCGATAAACTCTGATCGAATAAATCAAGCAGAGGTTCGTCAGGTGAATTCAATCCTGAACTTTCATCTGATTTTAACTTAATCAGGTTAGTGAGCTGTCGTAAATTAATTATCGGAGCTTTTAAATCATGAGATACGATATATGCAAACTGCATCAGGTTTTCATTTTTCAAAAGAATCAGTTCGTTCTTTTGAGATAACTCAATGTTTTTATTCTTTTCATTGGTAATGTCAAGAAAATAGATATTGTAATAACCCTGTACATTATTATGTGTTACCACTACCTTGAACAACTGATTCTCATAAGGGAATTCAAAATTAAAATGTAAAGATTCCTGAGAGTTGATTCTTTTAAAAATGAGATCAATGAAATTTTCACAATTTATTTGATTTGCTGCGGGGTTAGAATAGATTAATTTGCCAAATTGATTAATCCTGATAATGGGTAAGGGCGATTGCTGAGAGAGTTCTGCAATCATTTCCACATTCTCTTTTCGAATTTCTATTTTATGAAGCTGAGAAGCAATGGAGTCGTATAATTCCTGAGCCTTGAAGGGTTTACTCAGATAATCATCGGCCCCTCGGTTCATGGAGGATCTGAAAGTCTCTGGCTTATCGTTTCCGGTTATTATGATTACCGGAGTTTCACTGAATCCGTCAATATCTCTTAGTTTATCAATAAGTTCAATACCTGAAAAATCAGGTAGCATCAGGTCTGATATAATCAGATCGGGAGAAAAAGCTTCAATCAACCTTAATCCTTCACCTGCAGTATCTGCGGATTTAACCTCAAAGCCCTTCATATCGAGTAGTTCTTCGAGATTCTCCCGGACCGATTTCTGGTCTTCTACGACTAAAATTTTTACAGACATGATTGATTTGATTACTTATCAAATTTTAACTTTCAATTTTCAGAATAAATTTGATCAGTGAGTTTGTACCGGATAATTTTAGTTTCTTACAGATGTTGTACCGATGGTTATCAACTGTACGAACACTGATATTCAATTCATTGGCTATTTCCAGAGAGGTCATTCCCTGGCCAATTTTTTTCAGAATCGTATTTTCACTATTTGAAAGTGTAGGCAGGAGAGATAAGGCTAATTGTTCTTTTTCAGAATATAGGGAGATAGACTTGGAAAGGGAAAAATCATTTTGTTTGAACTCCTGCAATTGTTTCAATCGGTTGATGCGGGTATTAATTGAGTTGTATAGCACATCGAAAGTGAATGGTTTGATAATGTAATCATCAGCACCATTTAACATACCGTCTCTTAAATCATCTTTCTCAGCTTTTGCTGTCAGGAAAATAAATGGGATATGGTTGTATTTATCATTTTTGCGAATAATTTTTAGAAGCTGTATGCCATTAAATACCGGCATAGCTATATCGGAAATGATGATGTCAGGTACATCTTTATGTAATATTTCAAGAGCATCCAATCCATTTTTTGCCTGATAGGTTTTGAAGTTTTTCAGCTCCAGAAAATCAACAATATTTTCTCTTAATATAGTCTCATCCTCGATAATCAATATCTTTAATTTTCTTGATTTCATTTTAGATTAGGTATAAGGAAAGGTGACTGTAAAAGTAGTTTCTTTATTTTCAACACTGTTTACCTCTATTTTCCCTTTGTGCATTTCAACGAACTTTTTAACAATAACCATTCCTAAACCTGTGCCCTGAATATTCTCTACGTTCCTTGCCCTGAAGAAAGAATCATAAATGTGTGGTATCTGATCCTGAGGTATTCCTATTCCATAATCTTTAATAGAAATTCTGAAGTTTTCTGACAGATATTCAAGCAATACTTCCGGATCCGGTCTGCCTTTCGAATATTTCAGTGCATTTCCGATCAGGTTGGTCAATACCTGACTCATCAGAACCTGATCTATATCGCTTTTTCTGTTGCTGCCCACAGTTCTGAATCTGACACTTCTGCCATCAGTATTAATTCCAAAAAAGTCGTTAATTATTTTGATGATGAAATTTTCTATGTTTACTTCGTTTTTATTCAAGCTGAATTTGTCAAGGTTAATTTTACCTATAGTCAGAAGGTTAGACATGATAGACGATAATCGGAAAATTTGCCCTGAAATCTTGTTCAGATGTTTTTTGATTTTGTCTTTTGGAACATTTTCATCTGAAATAAACATCTGAATCAAGTCAGAACTGGACTGTATACTTGCCAAAGGAGTTCTGATTTCGTGAGATGCAATACTAACAAACTGACTTTTTAGTTCATTGAGTTCCTTTTCTTTGGAAAGGGCATTTCTGGTATTGATTTCTGCATTTTTAAGTTTTGTTACGTCATTTTCTACAGAAATAAAACTTTTCAATTTATTGTTTTCATCATACAGAGGAGTTACATTGATTTGTATCCAGTATTTAGATCCGTTTTTTGCGTAATTCAGGAGCTCAGCACTGCAAGGAATTCCCTGTTTCAGTTTTTTTGAAAATAGCTTTACTTCTACTTTATCGGTCTCAGGCCCATGTAAAAACTTAGGGTTTTTCCCGACTACTTCTTTTAAGGTATATCCGGTAATTTGCTCAAATGCATTGTTAACCCATTGAATGTTTAGATTCGGGTCTGTAATCATGATAATGCTACTGATGTTATCAGCTATAATTTCTGCAGTCTGAATTCTGTCTCTGTTTTCACGATATTCAGTTTTGTCTCTGCAGATACATACCAACCCTCCATCGGGAAGAGAGGTGAGAGTGATTTCCTGATAAAGAGTTTTACCATCCTTTGATATTCCTTTTGTCTCGCCCGCCCAACGCCCGTTCTTTGCTATCAGTGGAAAAATGTTCTTCTCAATCCGATGAATTTCTTCCTTATCATAAAGCATATGCCATGTATTTCCTAAGAAATCTTCCGGATTATTATATCCGAACATCTTCACATGAGCATCGTTAATGTATAAATATTCCGATTTATCATTCAGAACAGCTATTCCGTCCATAGCTTCCTCAACAGCAAGATTCATTTTGAGTAGTCTCGATTCAATTCGTTTAATCGGACCGATATCAATACTGTATCCTAATACCCATTCTATATGATCCTCAAAATCTGTCATTGGCTGAAGTACCCTCAGATGATGAAGGTCACCTTCTTTTGTTTTGAAATGCTCTTCTAAATAGGCTCGTTCACCGGTGGTAATAACCTTGTTAAATGTTTCACGACGTTTTAAAGCCATTTCAACAGGTTTGTTCCGGTATTTAAAGAATTCAAAGTCATTTTTGCCAATAATCCAGTTTCTTAAATCGGGATTTTTCATGGCATTTTCATTCAGGAATATGTACTGATGATCCATATTCCATAGCGCTATATCTGCCGGAATGGAGTTGAGAAGATTCTTGTTGAATTGCAGTCCATGTACCTGATTTACAATAATCTGATCAGAATCTGCTGATTCTATTATCAGACAAATCGTATTTTTTTCTGTATTAAATCCATTGAAAGAAATTTTCAGAGGCGCACTTCCTGTAAGCTGATTACTTAAAAGAATCTCGGAATCTCCTTTGCCCTCAAAAAGGAGTTTCAGCCAGTTTGTAAATTCTTTCTTTCCTGCCTTTCTTGGTATTAATTTTTCGAAGCTTAAACTGTTCTTATTAAAGAAATTAATCAGAGTAAGATTAGAGTCAAACAGTGCAGTAGCCTGAATATGTGTGAACTCTTTTTGAGTTCTTAATTTTTTTAAGTTTTTCTGATAATTTTGAAATCGCTGAATGCTGATTGGTTCCAGTTTGATTTGTACCTCGGTAACCTGAATTTTTTCATCCATTTTGGGGATAAGATGAATTTTATATGCAGTCAACTTACCATGATTTACGGCTACAAACTTAGTTTTTGCCAAACCACTCTTACTGATTGAAAGTACGGTCTTATTGAGTTCTCTTAAATCAGAATTATCCAGAAGAGAAAACAAAAGATTCACCCCAAGCAAAGTGTCCTGCCTCTTGTGAAATGGCTTTATATTAAATTCCATTTTGGATTTCATGTTGTTCTGCTATTCTCTTGCTTTGGCTACTCCTATAAAAATAAGTATTGTATACCAGCATGTTCTTTTTAAATTTAAAACGAGTATTTATACTTATAATTATTTATCAGTTTATCCCTATGAGTAATTGCTCATTTTTTTACTCATGTAAGCGAATCAATTGTAAAGATGTTTTTCAATCAATTTTAAGAGGTCAGCAGTTTTAAACGGCTTGGTAATAAATGCTTTTGCTCCTAGGTCTAAACCTTTTTTTTGTTCATTTTTGGCCACTAGTGCGGATAAAAATATAAAGGGAGTTTTCCTGAGTTCTGTAATTTCCTTAACCAAACTGATAAGGTCAAAACCCGAAATTCCTGGCATCATCACGTCGCTTAAAATAAGATCGGGCTTCCAATCCTTCAATATTTCTAAAGCAATTTCACCGTTTGATGCTGTTTTTACATCAAAATCATTGAACTCAAGTATCTCTTCTATCGTATCCCTAAGAGTAATTTCATCCTCAACTAACAGGATTTTTCGTTTCTGCATATGGAAAAGTTAAGATTACTATACTGCCTGTACCAAGTTTACTCTCCAACTTAATAGTGCCGCCATGCAGCTCCATAAATTGCTTGGCAACAACTAATCCCAGGCCCGACCCCGGTATGGTGCTTGTATTTGAAGCTCTGTAAAATGAATCAAATAATTTATCTACTTCGTCTTTTGGTACTCCAATTCCGTAATCGCGGACTTTAATCTCTACGCAATCCGGTTTATGATAGACGCTTACCTCAGGATTTTGTTCACCTTCAGAGTATTTAAACGCATTGGAAATAATATTGGTCAGGATATAGGTAAAAAATAGCTCATCGATTTTGACCGGACGTTTATTTTGATCATCACTGCAAAATTCAACTTTTCTGCCATCCTCCTGTTTAAAGAAATAGGTATTGATAACCCTCTTGCACAATACGGTTAAATCAGAAGGTTTGGTATTTAATGAGGGTTCTTTAGAGTCGTATTTTCCAAACAACAGAATATTGTTCATCAGGTCGGTCATACGGTTTATTTCAGACTTGATTCGTTTCCCCAGTTTCAGAAGTCTGTTTGCAATTTTGACTTCAATGTGTTCTGAGTAATTTTCAAGTAGTTCAATATTCGAATAGATCACGGTTAAAGGAGTACGGAACTGATGGGATGCCATGGTAACGAAGTTGGACTTCAGTTCTGTAAGCTCCAAGGCTTTTTGTTCAGACTCTTTTCTGTTGGTAATATCAATGATACTCCCGGCAATTGCTGAATGGTGAGCATCTGCAGTCATAGAAAATCTACTGGCAATAATTTGTACCCACTGAATTTCACCATTTTTATTTTTTATTCTTAGTTCCTGTACAGTGCTGTCTTCCTGTTGCGTATTTAGTGAAAGAAAACATCGTTTTGCCAGATTACGATCTTCTTCGATGATATAATCTAAAATGGAAGTGTTAAGTGAATCAGTCTTTTTGTAGCCGGAAATATTAAACCAGAAATCATTAATGAAACTGAATTCCATATTATTGTTTAATCGGAATACCGCTTCGGCCAAATTGTTAATCAGTTGATCATAGTCATTTCTCTGTTGTTCTATCAAAGCCTGTTGCTCCTTGGTTTCGGTAATATCCATTTGGGTGCCGACCATAAATAGAGGAGTTTCATCTTCACCCCATTTTGCTATACCTGAAGCTTTTACCCAGATGTTATGTCCCTTTTTATGGCGCAATCTGAGTTCTACAGTATAATTCTCGATTTTTTTGTCCAGATATTCCTGAATTGTATTTTCAGTTCTAGCCAGATCCTCGGGATGCACCAGACTCTTCCAGAAGTTATAAGTTTGTCCAAACTTTGTGGGCTCGTAACCAAGCATTTCTGCAAAATAATCAGAGAATAAAACAACATTTGTTTTCAAATCCCATTCCCACAAAGCCTGTTTTGAAATTGAAATGGCAAGATTCAGACGATCTTCCGAAGATTTAAATTTTTCTTCAGCACTCTCACGGTGTAATCTTAAACCGATATTTCTTGCTACAGCAAACAGTACATCCACTTCGTTTTGCTCCCATAAATGTTCACGTGTGCAGTCATCATAGCCAATCCAGCCCCAAAATTTATTGTCACAGAAAATAGGAGTGAACAGGAAGGATTTTATTCCCTGCATCTCCATTGTTTCTTTAAACTTTTGATTTCGACTTTCTTTTACTAAGCCAAACAGAGAAATGTTGTTGATAAAAGTGTCATAAAGACCAGGAAACACATCGTAAGTATGACCACTTAGCTCAGGAGATCCAAGATATGGTTCAATACCTGTGTTGCACCATTCCTGTGTATAGTATAGTTTGAGCTGACCATCTGTGTCTATCTTGTTAGTAAAAATATAGCACCGGTCAACCTGGGTTGCTTCTCCGAGTACCTCTACGACTTTTTGTAAGCATGAGCTAATTTCAGACTCTTGCAACAAAAAACCGTTTGCTAATGAAATACCTCTTAAAAAATTCAGCATTTTACAATATTTAGTAAACGCAAAATTAAGTAATAGATTAAGTATTAGTAATGAGAGTTAATACTCATTATTTACTCATGTTTTCAATGCTTACATTCACAGATATCTTGCACTTCCTGCATGATTTTATTGATTCTGTTTGAAGAAATATTCAGAGACCTTAATAAGGACGGATCAACAGACAGGCTTTTGCACAATACTATACCACGAGTCAGCAGTTGATTCTTTTCCTCCATTGTAATAGTCAGTAAACTAGTAATCGGGTGAAGCCCTGACTGGTCAATAATTGATTTCAAACTTTTTTCACCCGGATGATCCCAGCTTAACATAAACATACCCATACACTGCCCATATTGTAGTGCATCGCCTGAAAAGCGGGTATTGGTTACAAGCCCGCCAAGTATGGTCTTATCCTGAAATTCTTTCTTTTTTCGTAATTCGGTTTCTACATCCTTAAATCTGGAGTGGATATATAGCGGTACTTTCACATCACAGAATCGATGCTGGTCGCTGTGAAACTTGCATTCTATAATTAAATGTCGATCTTCTTTTTCTGCTACAATATCAATCTCATGGCTAACACAGTGTCCTTTAATGATTTCTCCGACTCTGGTTTGATAGTTCCTGAATTTTAGCAGCTCACTGACATATTTTTCGAATGGGAATCCACTTGGCCCCAATTCAAGAATTGCTCTTTTGAGTTTATACCTGGATGCAGATGATCCTGCTTTTTTCCTTAACATGGAGAAAGCCATACGATAAATTTCTTTGGTAGGGATTAAATCGTATAACTCCGTTTTGATTTTTTCTACAACCTCTTCAATAGTGTCGGGATCGGCATTGGATCGTTTCAGGGAATTTCTAAATCTTTTTTCATCGAAAAGTACTTTTTCTCCCGACATCTTGGTCACATAGGTCTCCTGAGCTTTGGTCATAAGGCTGCTTAAATAGGTTGATCAATCAATCAAAGATACTCATAAACCCTTAATCAGTGATTTAGAGTATTAATTGAGAAAAGGCTTAAGCCCCATATTTAAGTATCAGCGCCAGCTGACCAGCATGGTATGCAGTATGCGTAACGATGCGGCCCAGGGCCTCCGATTTGGTTTTGGTACCAAATTCTTTTGTGTTAATCGGATCTTCCCATGCCTCATCATTTTGGATAGATATGGCTGTTTTTAATCCTTCATAGGCTTTTTGATTGTATTCAAGCAGATCCTTGAGCTTCGTCCATTCGCCTGTGTCCCTTTGATCAATAATAGTTTGTGCATGAACCTGAATGCCCTCTGTTTTAAATACATTTTTGGCAAACAATAGTTCTACATCCGCGATATGTCTGATGATGAATCCGGCAGAATTAGGAGCAGGGGCAAGTGTTTTTTTCAGGTCTTCCTCTTCAATTTCTACTAGTAATTTTGAAAATCTGGTTCGGCCTTCTTCCCATAGCCTTAAAAAATGCTGATTACTGCTCATAAATAAAATGCCTTGAGGCTGTAGTTTTTTATGGGTTTATTCGTTAATGGATATATTTTGTTTCATTTTTTTGAATCAAACCATCTTTTCGAATTCGAATTGAACAGATTCATTTGAATGATTAGTGTTTTTATAATATCAGACAAAACAAACCAGTCAGACTCGCCTTTATGCCAATCCGGGCAACACAAATTTTGTTAAAAGCCTATTTTTTATCTTTTTGAACGGTAGATAATCCAAAAGGCAGATATAATGGGCAAAAACTCATGAAACTTGTTAAAATAAATACTGCTGCGACAATTAACAGTACAATTGCAAGTGTTCCTGAGATTAATTGCATGAAATAAAGAACTCCAATTAAAATTGCTGCCAGAATCCTAATGATTTTGTCAGTGTTACCCATATTTGCTTTCATAAATTTCGTTTTTTGTTTATTAAATATACCAAATATTATTATAAATGAAATTCAAATACTTTTTGCGGAAGTTCTATATATAAATTGTTAAGGAATGACCTAAACTCTTTTTTAGCCTACTTTTTTTTACTTTTTAATTCCTCCGACTTTTTTAATGCATCATTGATGTTTAATACAAAATTATGTTTATCAATGATTGCATATAGTTGTGCTTTCAGCATTTCATGCCTTACCTCATGATTGGCCTCTGAAATGATGATTTTGGTCCCCCTGGCTAGGAGCTGTTTACACATCTCCTTGAGGCGGTTAATACCGGTGGCATCTATAAATGGAACATATCTCATTCTCAGAATTAAAATTTCAGGTTGTTTATTCAGGTCTGTGATTACTTCCTGAAATTTTTGAGATGCGCCAAAGAATAGAGGCCCATTAATTTCATAAATCAGTACATTTTTTGGAATTCCGCTAAGTTCTTCTTCAAAAAGTTTTCCTTCGTTTTCGGCTTTAGGCTCCAATAGATTCCCGGCAGTCTTTATTGATGTTGCTTCACTCATCCGTTTCATGAAAATGAAACTGGATAATATCATCCCAATTTCAATGGCAATTATCAGATCAAAGAAAACAGTAAGAAAGAATGAAGTAAGCAACACCAGAACATCCATACGGTTGCTTTTCATCATTGAAAAGAAGTGATGCCATTCTCCCATATGCCAGGCAACAACCACAAGTATACCTGCCAGGCATGAGAGGGGGATTAGTTTAGCAACCGGAGCCAGCAGCAGCATGATCAATAATAGTATCAGCGCATGAACAATTCCTGCAATGGGTGTTCTGCCACCATTTTTAATGTTGGTTGCAGTTCTTGCAATCGCACCGGTAACGGGTATACCTCCGAATAATCCTGAAAAGATATTTGAGGCCCCCTGCGCGACAAGCTCCATGTTTGAACGGTGTCTGCCTCCGATCATTCCATCTGCCACAACTGCCGAAAGTAAGGACTCAATGCTTCCCAGTAAGGCGATTGCAATGGCAGGTTGGATGAGCAATTTGATTGTTGTAAAATCAATCCCCGGTACTGTAGGTATAGAGATTTTGTTTGGGATCTCTCCGAATTTACTTTCTATCGTTTCAACCGGAAGTTTGAAAAAGTAAACAATGGCAGTACTTAACAAAATGACGATGATTGATCCGGGGATTTTCTTACTGATCCGGTGAAAGTTTAGCGATAGTAGCACGGTTCCCAAGGCAATTGCAAAGGCCGTCCAGTTAATCTGACCCAGATAGGTTCCATATAACAACCATTTGTCGACAAAATCAGGAGGTAAGTTCTGAATTGGCAGCCCGAGAAAATCCTTTACTTGGGAAGAGAAGATAATCAGTGCGATGCCACTTGTAAAACCAACAATAAGCGGGTAGGGAATGAATTTCAGATAATTGCCAAGTTTGGCAAAACCCATTCCAAGCATCAAAAAACCGGCCATGAAAGTTGCAATTGTAAGTCCATCGATCCCATGATCATGAACAATGGCGTATACAATCACAATGAAGGCACCTGTTGGTCCACCAATCTGCACCCGGCTTCCTCCAAAAGCTGAAACAATAAGTCCCCCAATAATTGCAGTAATGAGTCCTTTTTCAGGGCTAACCCCTGAGGCAATCGCGAAAGCAATTGCCAGGGGTAATGCTACAATGCCAACAATTATACCGGCTAAAATATCTTTACTAATCTGTTGCTTACTGATACCCGAACGAAGTAGGGAGAAAAATTTCGGAGTAAATTCAATCTGTTTCATTTTCTAATTAAGATAATTACGGATCAGAAAAGGTAATCATTCTGATGTCACCCCGGGATTGGCAAGATTTAGGCTATAACAGCTTATTTTGGTGTAAAACCAGCCAGAAGCGAAGTTTATGAGAATTTATTCTGACCAGAATAAATTGTACGATTAAAGATAAACTGTTTAGAGCTCATATTCAAATTGTCTTTAATGGAAAGGATTCAGGAAAAGAATTTTGTCAGCAGGGTGAATTTCTACTCCCTGAAGGTAATTGTGAATGTGGCACCCTCATTGATGTTACTGTCAAGGGTAATCCTTCCTCCAAGGCTGTTGACATGATTATAGACGAGATATAATCCGATTCCTTTACTGTCTGGATGGTCGTGGAATTTTTGATTCAGACCGAATACCTTATCCCTGACTTTTTCCATGTCAAAGCCCATTCCATTGTCAGCAATAATGAGTTGACTAAGGCCATTCATGCGCCTGGAGTAAATCGATATAAGGGTAGGGATACCTGACCGGGCATATTTAATGGAGTTGGTAATCAGATTAAGTAATATGCTATCAAGGTAATTGCTGTTAAATCTGATTGTTTCAAGTTCAGAAAAATCGGCTTTAATACTAACATTTGAACCCTGTAAGATAGACTGGATTGAACCTAATATTGAATTCAGATGCTGGTTTAGATTTAATTCTTCGATCTGAATGTTCAATTGGTCTTTCTGCGTTAGAATATCTACGGAATTATTGAGAATCTCACTTAAATTTTCAGCTGATGATTTCAGAAAAGTGAGGTATTGTAAAATTTCAGGATCGTTTACCTTTGAATCATCCAGCAGACCTACCAAAGAAAGTAAATTATTGATTGGCGATCTGAGGTCATGAGAAGTAGTATAACTCAACTGCTTTAAATCCTGATGGCTTTTTGTAAGATTTGCGAGTTGCTGATTTCTTTCTTCTTCCAGTTTCTTTTTATAGGTTATATTTTTTGCAATGGCATAAATTAGTTTTTCCTTTTCAACCGGCATAGATGTCCAGGAAAGCCATATAATTTCCCCATCTTTTGTGATATAACGATTTTCAAAATTTATCAGCGGGTTGTTTTCTGTCAGGTTCTCACGAGATTTATCAGTCATGAGCTTGTCTTCAGGATGTACAAAACTTGTAATTGGTTTGGAAGTAAGCTCCTCAACCGAATAACCTAAGGTGCGTGAAACGGAAGGATTAATCCTTTTCCAATACCCATCAAAACCTGCAATGCATAGCAGATCAGGAGATAATTCGAAAAAACGCTCGAATTTATACAGGGAGTATGAATCCAGGCCCGGGTTTTCCATGACTAACATTTGGTAAATGTTCCGGAAAATTAAGGAAAAAGATTCATTATTTAAGGATTGGATACTTACATGAAGGTACGAATACCAGGAATTTCAGTTTTATTTAACTCTTTCCCAGTTTTTTTGAATTGAGCCAATCATAGATCAGGTGCTTTAGTCCGCCTTTATTTTGGGCAGAATAAATACCGGTACCTCCTGAAAACAGGTAAGAAAATGCACAGGCAATGCCGATGAAATAAATACTTTCGAAACCGAATAGCTCGACTCCCAGAATGGTGGATGCAATGGGGGTATTACTTGCACCTGCAAATATGGCTACCAGACCCATTCCTGCTAGAAGGGCTAAGGGTAAAGGAATAAACCATACCAGTGCATTTCCTAATGCAGCACCGATAAAAAACAAGGGTGTAACTTCTCCTCCTTTGAATCCGGCTCCTATTGTGAAGGATGTAAACAGGAGTTTTAACAGAAAATCGTAAGAATCAAGATTGGTTTTGAAAGCACTTTCTATGGTGGGGATACCCAGACCAATAAATTTATAAAGCCCTGTTATCAGGATAATTGCAGCGATGATGCTCCCGCCAATTAACGGCCTGATTGGGCCATAATTTATCTTTTTGAAAATATCCGTAAAGAGATGTGTTGTTTTGGAAAAAGTCATAGCAGCAAGTCCAAAAATGATGCCTGCCAGAATAGCCCATAAAATGTTCAGAATACTGATCTCCGGCACGTATGGGATGTTGTATTGGGTATGACTAATATTCCAGGCAGTGCAGGTATAATCGGCTATCAGGGCAACAAATAAGCTGGGTAAAATAGCACCATAATGAAACTTTTTCATAATCAATACTTCCATGGCAAAAATTGCCCCGGCTAGGGGCGTGCCAAATACGGATGCAAAGCCTGCACTGATACCAATGATAATCAGGATCTGCCGGTCTTGAGTTTTCAATTTGAATAAGTGGCTGAACTGGTCTGATATCGCTGCCCCCATCTGCACTGCAGTTCCTTCACGTCCCGCAGAACCACCGAAAAGATGTGTGATCAATGTTCCGAACAATACCATTGGGGCCATTTTTAGAGGAATTACTTGTTTGGGATCATGAAACTCTTCAAGTAATTGATTATTGCCTTTAACTACATCGGTACCCCAATAGTGATAGGCAAGACCGATAAGTAGTCCTCCAAGCGGTAAAAAGGCAATTATCCAGAGATTGATTTCACGAAAATTTGTCACCCAATCTAATGAAAGCAGAAAAAAGGCGGAGGCTGTACCGGCAAGAATTCCAACAATGATTGAAAGAAATACCCACTTTAAGATGTACACAGCAAAAGGACTTAGTGCTATATTTTGAAAATTATACTGACTCATTTTGCCTTGATGCAAATTTCTGCTATGTGGAGAATCCTGTATTACGCAGGCTAAAGTAATTTATTTTTATTAATATTTGAGATTGAAGTACTTTTTGGATCGATCCTTTGTGATTAATTAGAATAAGTTTCAATTGAGGCTCAGCAGGTATTATTTAGGAATTTCTTTCAGATAACTAAATTCCTCCGCTTCTACTATTTTGATTGATCCATTAGCTCTTTTACCTCTTCATCAGTCAGAAATTGAAAATGGCTAAAAACGGAAGCTCCATTCAATCCTTTGATTGGCCTGTACCCCACCATAGTATCTTGTTTACTTTGTACTATTTGAATAACAACAACCAATTCTTTTTTGCCACTTTTTGGGTAGGAATAATAGGCCAGTTTTGGCAATTTCATATCAAAGGCTTTTACATCCATTCCGGGGTTTGGATAATAAAGCAGCGCATTCCCCTTGTCGATATCTTCCCTGCTTGGGAGACGGCCGTTCACTGCTGGAGTTTTTTCCCATTCTTTTAAGGGGATGGGAGGGAAGAGTTCGGCTATTGACTTTTTATCCCTTTGTTTCTTCTCTGTACAGGACGACAATATTAGCAGAACGATAATTCCGAAAATTCCTTTTTTCATCTCTTTTGGGCAATAATGTAAACATGCTTTTCAGGATATTGATCAAGCTCCAGGTGAAGGCATTCGCAACCTCCTTCCATAAAGGCCTTCAGGTTTCCATTTATGCCGATACTGCTGTATGGAAAATGATCCTCATGCCACTCGCTTTCATGTTCGTCAATGGCATCTCCAAAAGTATAGATTAGTATACCTGAGTGCTTGAGCATTCTGCAGAGTTTGGATATGACAGGTCTTTGCATTTCCATGGGTAAATGAAAGATACTATCCCAGGCAATGATCAGGTCAAAATGCTGATCGCTTTCCCAATCGATGATATTTGCTTGCTCAAAATTGCACTCTCTGTGTTGGGAGCGTGCAATTGCAATCATCTCTGCTGATGCGTCAATTCCATAAACAGAAAAATTTTCCTGAATTAACCTGCGGATTATCCGGCCGCCACTCCCGCAACCCACATCAAGAGCTGAACCTTTTTGTTCACAATAGCGGATTGCCCTTTCAATCTGTTCTAAACCATAGGAGCTGTTGACATGATTCTCATGCCACCAACTGGCAATTTTATCATATTTTTTGCCGATGTCGGAATTCATACAGTAAAAATATAAAAATTGCCATTCCTCTGCTAAGCTCACCTGAAATTGCCGTCTAAAACCAGAAAAAATTCAGGGATGCTGCAATTTTGTTGTTAAATTCTGGCTGCCAGTCTTTTACTGTATTGCTTAAATTACAGCAGACTTATGTTTGATATCCGTTAAGCGTTTCAGTATTTAATCTATAGTACAGCTGAACCGACAGCAATTATAAATCAATCGTTCTGAATGTAAGATTTACTCTGGGAAGCCTGATTAACTTTGTTGGAGGTAACCTGTGCAACCAATGGGATTGGGTGCTGTCCTTCATCACCAGTAAACTGCCATGTTCCAAAACCAGGCTGATAGTTTCTTTACATTCTTTGTGTTTGAAGGCAAACTTTCTTTCCGCACCAAAACTTAAGGAAGCTATTGCACCATTTTTTTTCAAATCTTTTTCGCCATCGCTATGCCAGGCCATGCCTTCTTCACCGTTATGATACAAGTTTAAGAGACAGGAATTAAAGGTCTCAGCGGTTTGATATTCCACAAGCAATTTAAGTTCCAGGAGTTCTTTCGTCCAGGGCAATGCAGATTTTGTTGTGTTGGAGTAGGTGTATTCATATTGTTTATCTCCATACCAGGCAACTTTTCGTTTGGTGATGATTCTTTTTCCAAAAATAACAGCTTCATCATTCCTCCATGCTATGGTATCCAGCAGGTTTTTTAGGTAATAATCCGCCTCTTTTTGATTTAGCACTTTACCGTAGTAATTTACTGTTCCGTCTTTGGGTAAGTAATTTCTGTTTTTATCAGGAAGGGTATTGAATAGATCCATTGGATTAGATGTTATTGTATTGAACCCAATTAGGCGAATTTATTGTGGATTTTTCAAAAAATTTATTTCTTAAGTTATTATTTTCTCAGATTACACTGATTAAACAACTTAACGGCCACTTGTTATATCAAATAGTTTTATTGTATAATCAAATAATTCAGTGCCACCCCATTTCCCGTGTCCCGGAATAACAATTTTTGCATCAGGATATGCTTTTTTGATTTTACGCACGGTTTCCGACCAGGCATCGGTATCGGCATCGCCAAGAAAGCCTTTTGAAGCACCGCTTTCTTTTATCAGACAACCTCCAAAGATTGTATTGTCATCAGGGAAATATCCAATGATATTATCTCTGGTATGCCCTTCACCAAAATATCTTGCATATACTTTTCTATTTCCGATCTTAATGCTGAATTCATCGTCAAATGAATTTATAGTTTTTGAGAATTTTGTTCCCTGACGGTTCAGCAATTCAATAGTCTTGGCGGATGCATGTGCCGGGACATTAAATTCATGAAATTTTTCAAGTCCACCCACACAGTCATTATGAAAATGAGTTGGGATAATGGCTTTTATTTTGCATTTAAGTGTATTTGATACATAGTTTATTAATTCTGCTGCGCCCTGATTATTGGAGGGGGTATCGAATATAATGGCTTCATTTTTATTTACTACAATCATTCCATTGCATTCCACATTCCCAAAATCATTCGTTTTTAAAAATGAAACATGAACATAAACATGATTTGAGAGTTTCTGAACAATCAGATTTTGGGTTTTATACGAGGCTAAACTATCTGATCCGGCCTTGAAATTCTGAGCTGCATTGATTTGCTGAGTCACAGAAATTTGAAAGCATGTAATTAACAGGACTATATTGAAAATGATGCGAGTTTTTGCCATATACTACTAATTATAACTGACTGATCCTGGGTGTAATTTCTCACTACTTTCTGTTGTTATATGCGGTGTTTCTAGTTGATTCAACTTATAAATGCATTTAGAAAGGAGATCTGCTATGCTAGAAAGGGGCTTTTGTATCGATTTAGCCGCTTGATTTTCTGCTTGCAATTAGAAGCTATTTTTAATCTTAATTATTCTGTTCCATAGCCCTGATTTATATTCCGAGGCCATATTGTCTTCGGTAATTAACCATAAATTTTGTTTCAGAAGAGAATCCTTTAGTACAGGCAAATTGGTATTAATTAATTTATTTCTAATCACCCTTGTAGAATCATTTTTTTCAAATGCAGGCTCTGAATTTCTAAAAAAGTAAGGGTAATTTCTTTCGCGCTCCGCCTTGTTCATGTCAAAAGGTGAATCACTTGCTGCTACAAAGTTTGCAACCGAGGTCACATAGTCAAATGCATTGGCGGCGGTAAACATCACATCCTTTGATCCTGTCGTGTTCCAATACATAACTCCATTTTCATTCAGATGACTTTTGGCCATTCTTAGAAATTCAATTGACAATAGGTTGGTGCTATGCTCACGCCAATGGAATGTCGTATTCATTACAATAAAATCAAATTTTTTATTTTGGTTACGCCTCATCCACCGCCTTCCATCATCAATAATTATTTTCACTTTAGGGTTGGATAAGAGCGGAGAAATTTGATCGTATTTTTTGATCAGATCAATATAACCCGGCTGAATTTCAATAATGGTTAGACTATCAATGAGTTTGTAATTTGCGAGTACCTGTGCCCATGATCCTGTCGATAGGCCGATCATTAAAACTTTAGAAGGCTTTCGATGCATAGACCCGATCATATAGCACCTTGCAATACCGTTTACGTTGTTTTCAGGATCTGTATTCACATCGCCATCATAGGCACCACCGCCAAAAAAAACGTCGGCACCTTTAGGCCGCGGCAGCACAGTAATAATTCCCTGCCTGCTGTGCTCCTGATATCGAAAGGTAGTCCATTCAGAAAACGAACTAAGAAAATGAAATCGCTCCATCATCTTGGATAGTACGAGCCAGTATCCGAGAGGGATAAAAAGTATCAAAACGACTATGAAGATGGAATCCTTTAGTCTTTTCTTGATATCCTTTACGTTTCCGATATTAATAATGAGGGCGAGGAGCAGGGCTGCTCCACTCATGATACAAATTGTAAT
Source organism: uncultured Sphingobacterium sp. (assembly GCA_964616525.1). GTDB lineage: Bacteria > Bacteroidota > Bacteroidia > Sphingobacteriales > Sphingobacteriaceae > Daejeonella. The sequence goes on from CAZTRY010000010.1 coordinate 35,358, forward strand.
TTGAGGACTCAGGTTATCCATCAAAACATAGCCTGTAAACAGAGGGCCGGCGGTTGATCCAATGATGTTTCCAGCATAAATCCATGATGTTTCCTGGCCTACTGATTCTTCTTTATTCCCCACTGCCAGTTTGCACAATACCGGGAAAATGGCGCCAAGATAATAGGAAACCACTACCACCTGAATGAATAGTAATGCGATGAATGCATCATGCACTTTTATCCACAACAAAATAACGATCAAGCCAAAAAAATTAATGCTTGCACCCAATACCAATAGTTCAGACAAAAGGTTCGTACCAGGGCTTCCCTGATCTTTTGACTTTTTGTAGCCGTAACGTGCTCCCAGGGCAATGCCAGTCAATACCAAACCAAGTACAGCACCAAAAATTCCGGCATGACCTCTTGAAATATATGAGATAATTTCAATCCACATTATTTCCATGCTAACACTAATAAAACTAGTGAGCCCGGCAATTAATATGGCTAAACGCAGCCTCATCAGATTTTCTTTTTAAGGTAAACAAAGGAAAGAACTGCTACCCCAAAATTGATGCAAGCTGCCACAATTAAAACCTGAGTAAGTGTTAAGAAAACAAATAAAAGTCCGATAGTTAAGAAACAAGCTACAGCTGAACCCATTGTGTTGATGTAATACAATTTACTCACACTTTCCTCCACAGACCGGTTTAACTTAAAAACGTAGCTAACCAGAATGGGAAAAGTTGCTCCCATGGCCAAAGTTGGAATACATAAAAGCATAAATATAATCAAGGGTAAAGCCGCATCATGGTAGTTTAGAAAGGCACTGCTGACAGAGGAAATAAGAAACTTGCTGCAGATGCCAAATATTCCAATGGCAATTTCAATCGTAACAAAAAGCTGGATCAGGCTATTATTGAATTTACGGGATAGATAGCCACCAAGAAGAGATCCCAGCCCTAAACCAAACATAAATACAGAAACAATGATGGTGATGGCCTCAATATTGGTGCCGAAACTGGAGTATAGCATGCGTTGCCATACAATCTGGTAAATAATGGCGGCAAATCCCGAAAAAAAGAACAGACGGATAATGGGCCTGGAAATAAGGGAAGCGTTTGCCAATGAATAAAATAATATAAGTGAAGTAAATATAGAAACTTTTTATAGTGTTATCGCATTCAGATTCATGCTGAGTTCAGGTTTGCTGCTGGGGATGCATCCTGAAATTTGAAAATTCATTTTGATTCCTGTTAGAATTGCTTTCAATGGTAATAATCAGGGTCTGAAGAAATAATTTCATCTGAAATAAAATATACTATTAATTAAAAATATTTTGTTTGTACATTGCAGACTGTAACCTGATTATTTACATTTTAACTAATTGTTTGTGAAAAGAACTCAAATTATTTTAGCTGGCCTGGCGATCTTCGCTGTTGCTGCATTTACTGTTGCTGACTCAAGCAATAGAGTGAAAATTATTCACAAAGGAGCCTTGATTGAAGTTGCCCCGCAAGCGGTTCCAGCTCATTTGTCACATGGAGACACTGTGTTTGGTAACAACGGATCTTCATCATCTTCATCGTTTTAATCAGCTTGTCTAAGCCCGGCTAAGCATACACATTCTAATGTGGATGTTTAATTTGCCGAAAACAATAAGACATTTTTAAGCTCTTGAATTAATTTCAAGGGCTTTTTTATTGCCTTTTTATTCGAATTCATTGAGGTAAAAATTCTGGAGATCGTATATAGTCCCGCTGAAAAATGTTCTTTTAATTTTTTCCCGTTTAATAAAAAATCCTTCACCATACTTCTGTGTAATCTGGTTTTTGTTGTAACCAAGCAGAAACAAGGTAGAGGGAAAAATTGAAAAATGTGAAAGTCTGTTTTTATTGATCTCAGCAAATTGAAACAATTCAGGATGATTCTTGCCAGCAAAAACAAGAAAGGGAACTGTCGCGCGAACCGGAAGGGGATTTATCGGGCCCGTATCCTGTACAGGTCTGCCCTGCTCCAGTAAGGACACCCCATGGTCTGAAGTATACAGGATGATGGCATCTTTTCCCAGAGTAGCCGGAAATACTTTCCTGAAAAATTCATCTACACTCCAGTTAATGCAATTACAATAAGTGTTTTTCAGGGTAGCTGAATCGGTCCAGGCTTCGCCACCTCTATAATTGGGTTTAAACACTTCTCTGTTTTTGGGATAAAAATTATTATAGGCAAAATGACAACCGGCTTTATTTATATAGGTGAAGGTATTCTCCTGACTGTCCATTATACCCTTTAAATACTTTACAATAGTTGAATCAACATCGGGCCATTTTATATCTGGATGATTTTTGTGAATACGTATGTATTGATCGATGTATTCGAAATCATAGCGGGTCATCCCGTTTGTAGGAATTTCTTCTCTGTTTTGGCCGTCAATAAAATAAGTTTTGTACCCGGCCTGTTTACTGTACTGAAATATATTCGGATTGGTGCCGAAATTCAGAGTACTATCCGGCAACTGGTCCAGCCTTAAGCCGCTTTGTAAAACCATGTTACTCCCGTAACTATATTGGGAAGAGGAAGACATGATTCCGTAATTGTAGTAATTACCTTTTATGCTTTCAAGAAATGGGGTAGTTGGTATAGGAGAATTATTAATACTCATCAAATCGCCGCGGACACTTTCATCAACGATCCAGATGATGTGTTTATATACCCCTTGGTTTTCAGGCTTAATAAAGGGTGGTTTTCTCGGACCGAACCGGGGTATGGATACATAAGCATCGGCAGCTACAATAGGCACATTAAATACACTGGGGAAAAGTGTATGCCATGATTTGGATGTGATGTTCATTTTAGCCGAATATGCAATAAATACGATGGGAATCAGGGCATACACATTTTCAATTCTAGGCATAAATCGAAATGAAATAAAGGCAAGCAGCCCCGTTATGACCAGGGCAATGCCTATCCCCTGTACATACTGATAAAAAAAAGCATTCATCGCTTGGCCTGCAAATTGTATTTCGGTAAACAAGATGTTAGCTTCCACCTTTGAGAAGGTATTTCCATGGGCAATATCCATTGCGAACGTAATGGATAGCGAAATAAAAAAAAGCAAGGCAAATACAATTCGTATGAATCTGCTTTTTACAGTTAGATAAATAAGACAACTCAGGAGCAAACCAAGGTAATTAGCGTAAAATACCACTTGGTAGGAGATGGGTCTGCCTTCCAGTCTTATTGGAATATCGAAAAATTGCCTGTGGTCAGCAAACATACAAATGAGCAGCAAAAACAATACAAATAATAGTGCCTTTAATATGTTGTTCATTTGTATTCGAGCCTATTTTGTATGATTTTGATCACCTGTCAAAATGTATTTTTGTTTAAAATTTAGTTGGACTGTTGTCTTTGGAAAAGACTGGGTTTATTTCCTTATCTCTTAAATTTTTCTTGAAATTGCTATTTTTCACAGATCTCTTTTAACTTTTCGAGTGCCTTTGGGTAGTTCTGATTCATATAATCTAAAAAATCTTCAGCGGTGTCTAAGTCCACTGTAAGGATTGTAGTTTCCCGTCCAGACTGATCGTTCGGGTGGGCATAATTTTCTTCGAATGTATAGTTTTCAAATCCTTTTGCCCATTTTTCTACATCCGGTCCTTCAGTAATTTCCTGATCAGCTTTTAAAAGGCCATAATGTTGAATCGAAACAAATCGATTGGGAATGTTTTCAGCTATTCTGGAAACCATACCTCCCTTTTCTCCATTCTCATCTACTCCAACAAACAGAATTTTATTCCCCTTATCCCAAATCTTTCATAGGTCGATGTCGGGTTAAACAAGGAAGTCCATTGCTCATAAGTTGATTTACTGTTAATGCCCAGCATAAAATCATAAATCCTGCTTGCAGGAGCATGAATACTTACTTTAAATTGCAACTTTTTCATCATGTTAAATTTATTTCAATTATCCCAAATCGCCCTTGGCAAGACTTTTGACACACTTAAGGCTATTCAAGACATGCGTTTTGTGCTCGATGGGTAGCTATTGGGATCCGGTTTCTATTTTCCATCAAACTGTGCATTCGACTAGCTTAGCCTTTTCATGAACATATTCATTAACCTGTTTT
>CAZTRY010000010.1:39474-59093 GCA_964616525.1 uncultured Sphingobacterium sp.
GCATAAAATCATAAATCCTGCTTGCAGGAGCATGAATACTTACTTTAAATTGCATTTTTTTCATAATGTTAATGTTTATTTAAATTATCCCACTGCGCCGTCGGCAAGCCTTTTGCCACTCTTAAAGCTATTCGCGACATGCCGCTTTGTGCTCGATGGTTAGCTATTGGTATCGGGTTTCTATTTTTCATCAGACTTAACATTCGAATAGCATAGCCTGATCATCAACATATTCATTCACCTGTTTTTTTTTCTAATATTTGGATGGCAGAGTCACAATTTTTCGATTGTATTTGACGGGACTAATGATTTTGCAGGTCATCACGTATGTTATTACACTAAGTTAGGAAATTTGAATGATAGGATAATCTCCCGGAGCCTACCGATAATATTTGGTGGTTTGTAATGTTGCCGCTTGCGGGTGGTTTTTCGTCAAGTTATGCATGGAGCAGGACACGAATGGTGGGCTAGGATAAAAGCCTAGGCTATAAATGGTATCAGTAAGAGTAAGCATTTTTCGATATGTGGAAATAGGATTCTTTTCAATTACTTCGTATGATTTTCCTTGTTTAGGTTTATTGGCTAATTCCTGGCAAGAATCGATGAGGAATGAATTATGAATTTCTGCTTGATTCTAAGACCAGGTTTCAACTGTATAATTCCAAATGTCACCTAAATCTTCAACGGCTTTGTTAGTTGAGTAAAACTTAGCCATTTCATTTTCCGGACTTTATCGGGGAAGCTTTCAAGACCGAGTTAGCATTGTGCGTTGGGAAAATAAATAATTAAAAAACCGAAGGGAGGGAAAAAAAATAATTTGAATTTTATTTTTGGGTGGGTGAAAAAAAACCCTCTTTAAAAAAATGCTTTCAGAGTTGGCTTGTGCGTTTTTTAAGAGTGTATTTTTTTGTGAATTGGCTTTTGTCATGCGTATATTTTGTTTACCCTTTCAATATACTTGTCATGGTCTGCCTGAAACTTTGCATTGAATTTTTTGAAATAGAAATCGGGAACTTTCGCTGGTTCTTGACGAACATTTAATATTTCATCTTGAACATCCCGCAAGTTTTCAGTTGTGAACTCTTTCTTGTGATTTATGTAGCTGTCAAGTTTGGCAATTATCTTTTCTCTTTTACTAATAGCAGAAAAGTTTCCCCGAATAATAGTCAAGAAGTGTGTATAGAAAGATGCAAGTGAGAACATCAGTAAAAAGGTTGTCATAAAATCTCTGATAACCATCAAACCTAAAATCATCATTAAGACAAAATGGGAAATGACTAATGAAATCAAAAGTTTGTTGAATTCTTTTCTTAGGTCTGCATCCCACTTACAATTTACTCTTTGGCAAATAGCAATAATGGAATTCTTACTTATTGTGCCTTCAACCTTTGTTGAATACCAATCTTTAATTTCGTTGCCGTTGTATCTTTCTGCCAATCGTCCAATGTCAACTGGTTCAAGGTCAGCAAACATGAATTTTCTTGGTAAGCCAAAAACATTGAGGTCAAATTCCTCTTTGATTAATGCTCCCAATGTTGTGTTGCCTTTAAACCAATTTACAAACAGTTGGTAGAATACTGTCAAACAAAGGGAAACTGCAAAGAGTCCGTGCTTTACATCTTCGTTTTTCAAAAGGATGTATGTTATTGGATAAAGTAGTCCTAAACCTAAAAACACATACGAAAACAAAAACTCATTTGACTTTGCACTATTATAAGCAACATTACTTGCTTTTAGCAATTCAATGTTTTCTGGTTGGTTTTGTTTGGAGGCATAAAACGGAAGGGTCATAATCTTTCATTTGTCTGTTAGTTTCTGCATGTCAAATAATAATCACCAAACTCGTAATCATTTGCTTGCCATGTCTTTTTGATTTCAATTACTCTGAAATATTTTTTAAACACTGGCTCTATTTTTTTGATTGATGTTTTAAATTCAAATTGCAGAACATCGTTGTAAAGAATATCAATTGTTGATTCAATAATTTTATCAGAGGCGTTGCTTTCAATAGTGTTATTTAAATATTCATAACCCAGTTTCGCTGCAGCTTTCTTTCTCTCTAACTCGTTTGTGTAATCATCAATATATGGGTCTGCAATTATTGCAAAACCATTTTCATTCAATAGTTTTGAAATCTTGTCAATAAACAATTCTTTTTCTGAATAAGACAAATGATGAAGCCCTCCTGTGCAAACAACCACATCAAATTTTTCTTCTGTTGTCCACTTAGTTGAATTTGCAATTTGAAAATTTATTGAACGGTAATTTTCTTCTGCATACTTTATGTATTCTGTGTTCAAGTCAATTCCTTCTAATTTTAAATCTTTTCTCTCTTTCTGAATTTCATTCAATAAGAAACCCGTTCCACACATTAAATCAAGTATGGTTGAATTTGCAGGAGCATTTTTTTGAATTGTTGAAACAACTTCCGAAATCAAATTGCCCCAAGGTGTTACCTTGAAAAACTGCTCGTATATGTAGGGCTTTGGAAATTCTTTCATTGAACTTATGATGTGTTTTATTATTAAAGATTAAGTAAAGTATTTGCTATCTCTGATATACTCTTGGGTTACTGGGCTTTTTGCATCAGTCAAAAATTGTTTTGCATTTAATTGTTCGTGAATTTTTCCTTCGTGCAAAAACGCAATGTTGTCGGCATAGTCAACAGCAAAACGAATATTGTGAGTTACTAAAATAATTGAAGTGTCTTTTGTTTCCTCTGCATTTTTCAATTCATCAATCACTTTAATGACATTCAAAATTGTTGATGGGTCAATAGCAGAAGTTACTTCATCAAGCAATAAAACTTGTGGCTTTAATACAAGTGCTCTTGCAAGAGCAACTCGTTGTGCTTGTCCACCTGAAATTTCATTTGGATATTTATCTTTCAATTCAGATAGATTCAGCTTTGCGCACATTGCAAGTGCAGTTTGCTCGGCTGTTGTCCTGTCTTGCAATTTTACTTTCTCAAGTGCAATTTTTATGTTTTCAAGAACAGTAAGATTTGGAAACAAGTTGTATTCCTGAAATACAATTACGATTCGTTGTCTTATTTCCCAAGGTTCAAATAGCGGTTCTCCGTCTTGAATTATTTGCTGTCCATTCAAAAATAAATTGCCCTTGTTTACTTGCAACAATGCTGAAAAGCATTTTAGCATTGTGCTTTTCCCTGAACCGCTTTTCCCAATTACAGCTAACACTTCGCCTTTATTGACCTGAAACGAAAGTCCGTCAAGTATTCGTTTGCCATCATAAGCAAACTCAAAATTTTCTATGTTGACTTGCGTATTCATCCTCGTCTTTTTAACCATTTTGATTGTTCTAATCTTCTTGCCAAATACGACAATGGTAATACAAGAATGATGTAAATAACTGCAACCAAAATCCATGCTTCAAGTGAACGGAAACTTTGACCACTTGCTGTTTTGGCTACATACAAAATATCAGGGGTTGCAATTACAGATGCTAAACTGGATAACTTTAAGTTGCCAATGTAAAATGCAATTTGGGTTGGAAGTGTTTGCCTGAAAATGTCGGGAATAATTACATACTGCCAAATTTGTTTGTCCTTAAAACCTAATGACTTTGCTGCTAAGATTGTTTTTTCTGAAACTCCATCAATGGAAGCACGGACTATGTCGGCAGTAAAAACCGCTTGTGCAAGTGTAAGAGCTAACAAGGAGCAAGTAAATTCTGAAAGAGGTTCAATTCCTAATAAATCCTTGTATGGAAAATAATAGAACAAGTAAATCAGAACAAGTAATGGTATTGCTCGGAAAACATCATTGAAAGGAAGGGAAATAAATTTAAGTGGTCTGAATCTTAAAAATGCACCTAAAGGAATTCCTATGATTGTTCCAATTAGAGAGGAATAAATCGTCAGTTGGATGGTAACCCAAAGACCACCCAACAAAGCACCTTTGTATGGTGCAAAGATTTCAAAATTCCAATCATACTGCATTAGTTCACTTTTATTTTAAGCCGTGTCCGGGATATAAATTAAGTTTATCAAAGTGTCCGAGTGAATTCCACTTTGAATCAATTTTATCCAAAGTTCCATCAACTTTCATAATGGTAATACATGAATTCAAAAAGTTTAAAAGTTCCTGGTCGTTTTTTCTTGTTACAAAACAACCTGCAACTGATGATGGTGGATTGTCAATCCATAATGCTTTTACTTTATCGCTGTGGTTCTTTACATACTGCACAACAGTAGGCACATCCTGAACTGCTACATCAGCTCTGCCCATTATTACATCGTCCAATTGTGAAAAAGCATCCTTTCCAACTACTGCTGCTTTAAATTTTGGTTTGTCTAAATGTGCCATTGCAAAATCTCCCGAAACATATCCTTGAGCATAGGAAATTGTAATGTCTGAACGATTGAGGTCTTGAAAATTTTTAAATCTGTTATCGTCTTTTTTCACAACAGCAACACACAAACCGAAATAAGAAAATGGTTGTGTAAAATCAAAATCGTATGCTTTGGGAATAGTTGCATAAGTGCCATCAGCCAAAAAATCAAACTTACCTGAATTCATATCAGCATTAAAGTTTTCCCAATTCAAATTATACCATTCAACTTTTAAAGCAGGAGAACATTTGCTTGCAATTTCGTTTACCATGTCAATGCAAAAACCTTTCACTTTTTTATTAGGGTCTTTTTCATTTAGGTCAACAACAGTGTAAGGCGGAAAGCCCCCATAGCCAACTCTTAAAACACCTGTGCGTCTTATTCTTTCCATTGATGTTTCGGTATGCTGTGCTGCTCCGTTATTGTTGTTTGATTTTAAAAAGAGAATGCCGCTAACCAATAAACTGATTAAGGCAATTACAAGAGCAGCAGTTGTCGAATTGTTGCTGATGCTTTTCTTATGTGTAAGTTCGTTACTCATACTATTACTTTGTTTTGTTTATTAACAGTTTTTGTTTCTAAGTCAAATACACGAATACCTACGCGCATCATTAATTTCTTTTCTGACTGTAATTTTTCAACGACTAAATTTTGTAGTGTTTTCCAATTTTTATTTTTTAATAGTCGTGGGAGTGCAAAAAGAGAGAAGCCAATTCCAACTGAAATTTCCAAACCATGTTGCACAGTAATTATATCATAGTAATCTGTATTTAATTCACTCAATTCTTTGCTCTTCCCATTCTTGCTCTCTTTAAGAGCATCTGCTGGGTCTAATAACAATATTTCATTTTTACATATTGTCTCTTTTGCGCCATGCATTCGGTAAAATGGAAGTTCCTTATTAATGTTGCCTATGTCAGTTGAGTTTCTAAGAACTTCAATCATTTTTTTATTCTCATTGGTAGGAATCCACTTCTTTGCAAATTGTTGGATTAGAGAATCAAATACATATCCTCTGATACTGTAAATTTTCCCATTCTGCTTGTAAAGGTGTTGAATTAATTCAACAAGCCAACTTGCAGATTTTTGTTCAGGAATACTTCTGTCCAGTACTGTATTTTCATGGCGACTTCCATGACCTTCCTTTCTCAAGGTTTCCTCTGCCTCTTCTCTTAAAGCACCCCATTTGAAGTAAAGGTGATTTTGCTTATGAATGACCATTGACATTGATTTCTGGTCTGCATATTGGATAACTCCAGCACCTCGTTTATTCATTCTGTAATCATCAAGAAAATAAGGATAAAGAAAAATAACAGGTTGGTCGTAAAGAAAAATATTCTCTGTGGCTTCAAATACTTGTTCATTGCTCGGGTCTTTTTTATTTACAATACCCATTTTTTTTAATTTAGTTTTTAAGCCAATAAAAATGCTGTCTAACTGGTGGATGTATGAGGGGTCAATTATCGTAACTTCTTTTTGATTTACAACCTCAATAAGTTCAGGTTTATCTTTAAGTTCTTTTAATAAAATATTAAACGAACTTTTTAATATTCTAACGGAATTCTTTATCGCTATTGACAAATTTTCGCTTTCCAAATCATCCCAAACAGAATTATCTAATCCAATTTTCTCTAAAACATCTTCATAAGGACGCTGTATTTTTTCTTTTAATGTGTCAAGTTCAGGATAGTCATCAAAAAGTTCTTTGATAAAAGTTGTAGCCCAAGTAGGAAGTTTATGTTGAAGTATTTTGTATTCCTCTACACATGAAGAAGAAGTAGAAACTTGAAGTAATGAATAGAGAATTGGAATTTCAAAAACAGCAATATTTTCTGGTCGCTCATTGATAAGTTTTAATTTTTCTAATCCTCTAACGGGATTGTTTGTTCGCTGATATGCTATGTAAGATGGAATTAAGAAACTGTCTTGTTCTAAGTCAATATTATCCCAAAAAGTTGAGGTAGAGTTTTCATAAACTGTGATTAAAGTCAGTGCTGCCTGTTCTCTTATTTTTTGCGTTCTCTTTTTATCTGAAATTATTTGGAAAAGGAAATCTTTAGTTACATCTAATTTTAAATAAATTATTGTTTTAAAAATTTCATCAAGCAATTCAGTATTGTTCTCGGTTATGAAAACAGAAAGGAGTTTGTCATTGCTCCTTGTTATTAATTCTCTTGTAGAGGAATCAACATTGTTGACCCAAATTAAACCGTAGGAATAAATGTCCTCTCCTTTAGGAGTGTCCAATATTCTTAACAGAAATGTAAGCTCATGCCTATAATAATCATTAAAGAAGTCAAACCAATCTTCAAAGTCCAACTTGCTGAAATACTTCAGAAGAGGTAAGTCAAGCGACTCTTTGAATTTTCTGTAATAATTTCTCTCTGTCATGGTCTGATTTCTACTGGTAATTTAAGTTGCGAAAGTAAAATAGAATCATGAATGCACTCGGGTCTTTGCTTAATGTTATATCCTTTAAACCTAATTTCGTTTTGCCAAACTACTGTCCAACCATGTTGGTCAAAACTTTCTGGTGGCGGTTGAAAGTATTCGCTCAATTCAGCATCAGCAATTGTTGGTCTCTTTGCTTCAATATGACTTGGACTTGAATAGACAAAAAGTAAAAGTGCAGGAGATAGATCTACGGCATCTCTTTTTAGCCCCATGTTTGCTCGTATTTCATCAGCAAGATTTGTTTTTGCATAGTCAAATGGCAAACCTGATAAATCATTTTCATTCCAAGTAGCCCAAACAGAATATGGTTTTAATCTTATAAGGTTTCCCAAGTTTTTTGACAACCTTCCTTCCTGTAGCCGAGAAATAAAATCTTTAATAATTATGTCGCTACAAACCAAGCCATGATTAGTAAAACATACTTTTAAATGTTTGAAAAATGTTTCGTATTCAACGGCTGCTCCTAAAAGAGTAGGTGTCTTTTTGATTTTTATGTTACCGCCTTGTAGTGCAAGTGACCAACATTTTTTTTGATAGTTAACTTCAAATTTTTCCCATGATATTGAAGGGTCATTGGCAATAAAAAGCATCAAATCCTCCAATTTATTTTCTAAGAAATGTTCATTTTGAATATTTCTTCCCACCCGCTGTCCAAAAGGAGATTTATTACTCCATGCGTTGATTCGCTTTTCATAATTTGCTTTATCAGCTGGTGACAGTTTTGCCATAATAAGTGAGTATAAAGATGTGCTCATAAATTCGATTTCAAATGTAAGAGTTTATGACTAAAAATTGGTTCTTCTAAGTTTGTTTTGCAAAGTAGTAAATGTCTTGAACAAAGCCTTGGTGATTGCACTCTTTTGACTTTGCCCTATGTTGGGCTTGTGCGTTGGGGGCAAAGGCAAATGTGTGCAATGTGCGGTGGCATAGAAATTTAAATTATTTTTTTGTGCGGAGGCGTTTTTTTAATTATTTATTTTATTGTGGTTGCCTGTCAGGGTTCTTTTGGCGTTTAAATTGTCAAAAAGTGTGTATTTCATGTCTGCCGGTTTGATGTCAGCACTGTCGCCAACGGGTTGCCGATAACGTTTTGGCGCTTGGCGCAGTGGCGGATTTCGGAGCACAAAACTGTCAATACACCACAAAAGTTGATGCGAGGTAGAATGTTCAATTAACCACTTCACCCGCCATTGAGCCAAACGCCTGTTACAGGCTGGCTTTCTTTTAAAATGTTTTGATGTGTCCATTTTCTAGCCAATCAGGAATTTCAAAATTTCTTACTTTTGGATGTTGATGAAAAATATTTCGTAAGTTTCTTAATACGGAATACGCTTCATTCATTATTTCTTTTTGTTTGTCAATATATTGTTTGTCGTATTGATTTTCGTTGATTTTGTGAGCTGGGTTTTGTCTTTCTCTTCTAATTTTCTTTAACGGCTTAAATAAATCACCTACAGACCCATCACCTTTTACGTTAAAAACTTTTGTTAGCCATTCTTCAAATAGTTGAAGTGTGCCTTTTGATTTTCTATCAACTACCCCATCTTCTAAATTTTCATAATCAAAAAGCACAACTTTTCCGTCAAAAAAATCTCTATTTATGTTCTCTGAAATCATTTTGTCAAGCAATAGGATAAAGTCGTTATAGTTTTTCAAAGTAGGAGTGAAGAAAAATGTAAATTCTTTTGGTCTATTTTCTTTTTCGTATGTTTTCCTAAAGATTGGTTTTGAAAAAGCTAATTCTGTCAAGTCATTGATACATTTTTGTTCACCAAGAAAGCCAGAAAATATTGAGTATGAAAATGTCCAATCGCCTTGAATTGTATTTTGATGATATTCTTCAAGCATTTTACAGTTACCCGACTTTTCTTTACTTCTCCAAAAAACTTGATGTTCAGGTGTTAAGTCTTTTAAGTATCTCAAATAAACAACAGCTAATCTGTCACCATTCTCATCAAATCCAAGTCCAAAGGTTTTTAAGAACACTTCGTCTTCTTCTCTTACAATTGGATTTTCATTTTCGTCGTACAAACAAGAAATTTGTCCTGAATAGTCTTCAAATTCAAAATCAAATCTTGGGTCATTGAAATACCGATCTAAAACTTCTATTTCAAAGAAAATCGGTTTTAAGTGCGGTTCTCCTAAAGCAAGTTGCTTTGTGTAAAAAGCATTGCCAAATTCGGCTAAGTTTAGGTTTTTTTGAAGATATTTTTTACTAGGGTAAAGACAAATTGGGAATTCTGTGTCTTCTGATGAAAAAATAATTTCTCCAAATGATTGAAGAACTTCTTTTGTCTTCTTTGCTTCTTCTAAAATATGTATTTGGCTGTCAATTGGATAATGTTGAAAACCGATAATATGTGGATTAGTGCTTGATTGAATTGAAACGATGTCATCTTTAACTAATTCCTTTATAAGGTCAATTGAATTATCATATTCAATGTTTAACTTTTGTGAAATATCACGCAAGGGAATTCCATTGAAGTCCGAAGAGGCTACAAAAAAATCATAAACGATATTTTCAATTCTTTCTTTCATTTTAGCGGTGTCTCTCTAAGCTTGCCTGAAACTCTGTTATTGCTTCCACAAGTCCTTAAATATGGATGGCTTGTGGAATGTTTATGATCCTTTATTAAATATCCCCTTTACTTGCTATATATCCAAATCATCAAAAGGGCTTTTGATGTTCTGCAATCTTTTAGTGCTTACATGTGTATAGATTTCTGTGATTTTGACCTTAGTATTGAGTAGTTAGTATTGAGTATTGAGACATTTTACTACTTCATTTGACATTTAGCAGTCAATTCCAGACAACAGATAACAGACAACAGATAACTGGAGTGGAGCCAAGTATCAAGAATCAAGATATTTTACTGCTTCATTTGGCGTTTGGTAATCAATTCCAGATAATAGACCAAGATAAAAAGCAACACATATACCGGTACTAATCAATCCAGATCAATGATTATGGCAATATTTTCTTTTAATTTTCCGATTAATCCGGATGGGAGATTTCCGACTTTTTTCAATAAGCGCTTATTGTCAATTGCCCGAATCTGGTCGACCATCACATCTGAATCTGCCGGCAGGTTGGCCATCCCTTTTTTAAGATGAACTCTCAGAATGTCCGATTCCGGTTGAACATTTGTAGTGATCGGACAAACAATAGTTGATGGATGTGGAATTTTGTTTAATAAATTGGTTTGAATAACTAAAACCGGTCTTGTTTTACCGGGTTCAGTGCCTATTTGCGGGTTTAAATCGGCTAGCCAAATTTCGTGCTGATTAATCTGCATAATCTATATTTTCAAAATCCTTTAAAACTGATAGTGAATCTTTACTCACTAATTCGGATTCAATTGTTAAAGCCTTTTCCAAGATCTGGCGCATTTGAATCTTGTTGTAATGTTGAATAGCTTCATTGATATACCTGTTTCTTGGGATGCTGATCCTTGAAAGTATTTTTTCAGTCTCCCCGAATATGGAATCATCTATCTTTAATGATACAGTTTTCATATAGTAATTATTTATATTATAAAGGTATATCTTTTTTTGATATCAAAATTTGGTATTTTATAATATTTTATGGTATTGAGTAGCTAGTATTGAGTATTGAGACATTTTACTACTTCATTTGACATTTGGCAGTCAATTCAAGATTACTGATAACAAACAAATAGTATCAAGAGCCAGGTATCAGGAATCAAGATTTTGAATGCTTAATTTGATATTTGGCAGTCAATTTCAGACAACAGACAACAGATAACTAGAATTCGACATTTAGCAGTAATTTCCTAACCAACCAATTAACAACCAACCCTTTTAACCAATAAAAAAACATCTCCCTCCAGTCTCAAAACCCCATATTCATAGCAGAAATAGTAAGTATTCCCATTTTGGGTTTGCTGGAGGTGGGTATGATAATCCGGGTTGAATCCATTTTTCAAGAGTTCATCCTTCTTTATTTTGACCTTTTGTTCGTTGCATAGCCGGGAGAGAATGGCATGGTTTTTCCGTAATATGGAGTTTATCGGCTTCATAGCGGTGTACATGCCGGCTTTCATCTTATTATTGAAATTACTCCGGCATTGATCATCGCAGAATTTTTTGTCGCTGCGCCCGTGCAGTACCGCGCCGCAGTCTAAACATTCCCGTTCCATAGACTTGAATTTGAATCTTAGAATGAATTTAAATGCAATCCGATAAAATCGCTTATAAACGTATGCATCCATTTATTGTACGGTAAATTAATCCCGTTCTCCTCAACTTTATCCTGTTCTTGCCGGCTGGCAGGAATGTTTGAACATAATCTTAATGTGATGAGTAATTTAAGAAACAGCGTACGCCTGATGGGATTTTTAGGAAATGATCCGGAAGTAAAAACCATCGGTGAGAAAAAGAAAATGGCCAGGGTATCCATCGCCACAAACGACTCCTACAAAAATGATAAAGGAGAGAAAATTGAAGAAACACAATGGCATAACCTGGTGCTCTGGGACCGTCTGGCCAATCTGGCGGAGAGCTACCTCCACAAAGGCTCTGAAGTCTGCATCGAAGGAAAACTTAACAGCCGTTCTTATGTGGACAAGGAAGGAGCCAAGCGATACATTACAGAGGTAGTTGTGCATGATGTACAGATGCTGGGGAAGAAAGGGTAGATCCCTCCTTCGTCGGGATGACAGTGATTACTCCTGCGTATGGATGACACATGGGGATTGGAATTGTTGGGTGAAAAGGCTGGGAGCGGGTGTTTGGGGCACCTGCTTCTGGCTTTTAGCCCTCGACTTTATGGCTTTCTCAGTCTTCAAATTAGACAAAACCTTGAATCAATTTTGATTGGCCTTTAATACAATTAAAGCCACAAAATTCGAATCAAGAGCAGGATTTCTGTCTCACATTTAAATCCCTGCTTTTAGCTTTCATCTTTCTGCTTTTAGCTTTCGACTTCTCGGCTTCTTGCTTTCCTAAAGCCTATTATGGAGAAAACAAACCCGAACTATTTTCATTTTTAAACCTTTTGTTTCACTTTAGGGAAACTTTAGTATTTTTGTATTTTGGACAGGAATCTGAAATTTAGAAAGATTACGTTTTTTAAAAACTACTTTCAAGAATTCTTCGATAAACAAACCAAAAAAGTAAAAGCTAAAATGCTTTGGACTTTTGATTTGATTGAAGAAATGCAAAGGGTTCCAGAAACTTATCTGAAACACATTGAAAATACTGATGGACTCTACGAAATTCGAGTTCAATTGGGTAGTAATATATTTCGTATTTTCTGTTTTTTTGATATGGGCCAATTAGTATTATTGGCAAATGGATTTCATAAGAAAAGTCAAAAGACACCTAAAAAAGAAATTGAAATAGCACTTAAAATTAAAGCTGAGTATGAAAATGAAAAATCTAATGACTCTTGAAGAGTTTAAAGAAAAAAACTATGGAAAGCCTGGAACAAAAGAACGTGATGAACTTGA
The DNA here is from genome assembly GCA_964616525.1 of uncultured Sphingobacterium sp. GTDB lineage: Bacteria > Bacteroidota > Bacteroidia > Sphingobacteriales > Sphingobacteriaceae > Daejeonella. The sequence goes on from CAZTRY010000010.1 coordinate 51,754, forward strand.
AGCAGGATATGAAAATTTTAAAATTGGAGCTTTGATTCACGATACTCGTATATCGATGGGAATGACGCAAGAACAGCTTGCTGAAAAGGTTGGAACAACCAAATCATATATTTCTAAAATCGAGAATAACATTAAAGAAGCACGAATTTCGACCCTCCAGAAAATCGTTGAACTTGGATTTGGAGGCCGTTTGGAATTATCAATAAAAATCTAAAGAAGATTATGCAAAGGAATTGATACTATAAATTGTAGCCTAGCCCATTAGTTATTTTTGATCTAAAAAAGCATTACCTGCTTTCATCTTTCCGCTTTTAGCTTTCTCCTTTAAGCTTTCTGCTTTTAGCTTTCCGCTTTTATCTTTCTGCTTTCTGCTTTTAGCTTAATTAAATCCCTTAAAATCCTCCCTCTTATATACCCCCGGACGGGCATGGTCGCCTTCCTTGAAGCTGAAATCAACTTCACTGATTCCTTCCAGTTCAGTCAGTGAGAAAGTAACCTCGGCAAGGTAAGCACGGGCACCTTCGGTGCCGGATTCTCGGCTTAGATAATCAGCATCCTGAATTTTGACGAATGCTTTATTCCCTTCCTGCTTTATCCATTCCAGTTTAATTTGTGGGTATTTGTAGTTCAGGGCATCAACGATATCTAGATTGCTCAAATTAGTCATGTTAGCAGCCGGATTTCGTTTGATTTCCATCATTTTTGTACTGTCGTTCAATGTAGCTTCCCAGGGAACAACAAGGGTTTTATTCTGGTCGGCAAGTGCTGCTGAATCTGCTGCCATTTCTTCCAGGGATTTTTTCGATGAATCACTCTGGCAGGATGCTGTGATAAGCAGGCTAATGAATGCGAGATAAAGTATTCTTTTCATAATCAGATCAATTAAGGTGTGCGGTGTGCTACCGGAAGTATCTTTCCGTTATAAAACTTATTTCCGCTTAATGCGAAATCAGCAATGTATTTGCCCATCTCAAAGGCCATCACCGGCGACTGATAGTCGGGGAATGCCTTTTCAAGCATTTCAGTTTGTGCTGAGCCCAGTGCCAGACAGTTGACAGCAATTTCCAGACCTGTAAGCTCTGCAGCAAGGCATTCGGTCAGGGTATGTAAGGCCGCTTTACTGGCAGAATAAGCCGATAAACCTGAGAACTTTTGGCTGCCCTGAAATCCGCCCATACTGCCAATATTTACGATATGGCTTTTTACAGGCATAAGCGGAACTATTTTTTGAATCATTTTTACATGTCCCAATAGATTATTCTGCAGCATTTCTGCAAAATCTAACTGCGAGAGCTGCATGAATGGCTTATTGACCAAGGATCCGGCATTATTGATCAAAATGTCCACATGTCCAATTTTCTCCCTGATGAAAGGGATCAGACCATTTTCATAATCGTCGTGAACGATGTCAAATTTAGCGGTGTAGAGCATGCAACCTGGGTTCAGGGCGAAAGCGATCTCCTGTAATTTGTTTAATTTATCTTCCGATCTTGCCAATGCGATGACCTTATGATTCCCGCTCCCGATCAGTTCGAGTACGGCTTCAAATCCTACACCACTACTGGCGCCGCTGATTACAATATTCATATTTTATTTTCTTAAAGCCCTGATTCCTTATGGGCTTTACTGATCAGGTAAAGGCCATTTTGGATCAGTTTATTCAGTTCTGGTTCATTGGAAGCCTTCAATTCCAGGTATATCCGGATGTCCCTTGCTATATCCTGAAACAGGTTTCTTTGCACTAATATCTCTAAAATTTCCATAGTACAGAGCCAGTCATCCCTGAAATCCTGATTTAACTCTTTCCAAATATCTTTTAAACGTTCAAATTCTTTGGATGTTTCACGGCATAAGCGCACTTGTCTGAATAGGTCCTGATAGCGTTTTTGTTGAGCCGTGTATTCCGGATGGAAAGTTTCAGATTTTGCTTTTGGGACAATTTCTTCAAATGCATCCTTATCTGCCGATCCGCTATAAACCGATATAATTTTCTCTCCTACAGCCATATCATACACACCCCAGGAGGGTTCGAAATACATAGTTTCCTGTTCATCTTTCAGCGTACAATCACTAAAGCTGATCAATATCACTTTAGAATTACGATGCAAAATTGAATTAACTCTGCCTTTCAGACTTAATCCGCCGATGAAGTTTAATGCTGCGCTTTCTCCGCATCTGATTCCCAGCTTTTCAAGCTCGTCTTCATTTGCATCCTCCAAAGGCTTTTCAAAGTTTTTTAACCGGCCCACAGGAGAGGAAAAACCGTCAGCATGCCTTTGTTTTCCATGTCCTTCTATCTGTTTATTATCAAAAGCTAAGGCACTGCCACCTGTTGTTTTCAGGAATAATAATTCATCATTTTTATCCATCCGCAAATCAGAAAAAACTCCGCTGATTTGCAGGCCCGAGCTATAAACTGCAGTGCAGGTGTTTCTGCATTCAATTGCTTTTAAAATACTTTCTGATCCGCCTTTCCTGAAAGCCATGGTATCTGCAAAATTCTCTAAAACCTGTGTCAGGTTTTGAAAATTGGGTGTTACAAATAGCTGAGGTTGTGGTTTAGTGATATCAAACGGAAAATTGACGGCATCGGCAGTATACCAGTATTTTTTTACGGAAGGATCCATGCAGCTTTTACTTTCTCCGATAGAGGAGAGCAATCCGGCGCCATAGATCTTCGGGTTTTCGAGGGTTCCTATAAGTCCGTATTCTACGGTCCACCAATGCAGGCGACTCAATAGTGCCATTTCTGAAGGATCACCAAGGTTATTCTGGCAAAATGAGACCCGCTTTTCGGCTTTTTTAAGTGTATGTGGGTCAGGATCCGCCATTTCTTTTAGAATTGAGAGCTCACGGATCGCTTCGTACAGCTCAAAATCTTTGGAAGAGTACATGGCTTTGGCTCCGATAGAACCAAAATAACTCAGGTATTGATGATAATCCGGATCGGCAATGATTGGGGCATGTCCCGCAGATTCATGAATGATATCGGGGGCAGGAGTATATTCAATATGATCCAATTGCCTGATATCTGCTGCAATGACCAATACTCTGCAGGATTGATATTCCATGAAAGCAGCCGGCGGGATAAACCCATCGACTGTGACAGCACCCCATCCGATTTTTTGGAGTGCCTCATTCATTTCCCGGAGATCTGGTATTTTTTCGATGCTCAAACCGGCGGCTTTCAGTCCGGGGATATACGGGTAGTATGCAATATCCTTCAGGAAATGATAATTCTGCCGCATCACGAAACGCCATACTGCCTGATCAACAGGTGTGTAATGTTCATAATGTTGCTCAACAATAAATTGCTTCAGATGTTCAGGTAATTCTTTTACCCGAGGATTGTTGAAATCGTTAAAACTACTCATCATTGGTTAGGGGGAGCGATGGCTTAAAGTTATTAATTTTTTGGAGGCTTGTTCTTTCCATACTCCGATTTTTGTCAGAATCAAAGGGGGATTTTCGTATTTTTGCAAAGAAAATGGGAACAAAAAAGCGAATTCTGATTACCGGTGCTGCGGGGTTTATTGGGAGTAATCTGATTAACAGATTGTTGCAATCCGGCAGCTATCAGGTTGTTGGACTTGATAATTTCGATGATTTTTACAGCAGGGAACAGAAGGAACGGAATGTGGCCCCATTCATTTCTCATCCGGATTTTCAATTTGCTGAAGGTGATATCCGAAATATGGATGAACTCGATGCCTTGGGGGAACTGGATGTGATTGTTCATCTTGCTGCCAAAGCAGGGGTGAGGCCCAGTATTCAGAATCCGGTTTTATATCAGGAGGTGAACGTTGCCGGAACTCAAAATTTGCTGGAGTTTGCCAGACAAAGAAATATCAGGCAGTTTGTATTCGCCTCATCTAGCAGTGTTTACGGGATCAATGAAAATATTCCCTGGAATGAAGAGGAAAAACTGAAACCAATCAGTCCCTATGCTTCTACTAAACTATCCTGCGAAATGCTCGGGCATGTTTACAGCCATTTATACGGAATTCGTTTTCTGGCACTTCGTTTTTTTACAGTTTATGGTCCGGCCCAACGTCCTGACCTTGCTATTCATAAATTCTTTAATTCAATTTCCAAAGGACAGGCAATTCCTGTTTTTGGGGATGGTTCCACTAGCCGCGACTATACTTTCGTTGAAGATACAATCCAGGGCATTGAGGCTGCTATAAATTATGATCAGTCTGATTTTGAGATCATTAACCTGGGTAATCACGAGACTGTAACTTTGGCTGAGCTGATTGCTGCGATCGAAAAGATCTGCGGTAAAAAGGCCATTATTGACCGGCAGCCGGAACAGCCGGGCGATGTCCCTCAAACCTATGCAGATATCAGTAAGGCACAGAAATTATTGAATTACCAACCCAGAACTACACTGGAAGCAGGACTGCTCAGATTCTATGACTGGTATACCAATCAAAGCTCAATTTCTAAGTAATTTTAATTTAAACGAAAATTATTTTCTTGCAAGTTTAGGGTAAGGGGTATTGTATCCTTTAACAGAATACCATAAAATAAGGTTTAAGGTATCCTCATTTGCCTGGTCAAGTTCATCCAGTGACATTTCCATTGATTTTTGAGCCCAAAACTTCTTCTTGCCGGATAATGCTGATAGTTTAGGATTCATCTCATTGAGTGGAATCTGATTGGCTAATGCCTGATATGGTCTGAAATCGGGTTTACTGGTGAAACAATCGGTCATTGGATTTGCGATCATATCGAACTGACTCATAGGTGGCAGTCCCAAAATCAATTCGATAGTCCGTAAAATACTGTTTTGATTGTATTGGGTGCTCACAACGGCTCCACGTTTGGTATACGGACTGATACAAAGGGCTACTGTACGACGACCATCAATATGATCGAGTCCGGCCTGAGGGTCATCCTCTATAACGAATATGGCCGTTTCCTTCCAGAATTTACTCTTACTGACTGCCTCCACAATCTGCCCCAAAGCCAAATCATTATCAGCCACCTGAGCCCTTGGTGTTGGGTAGCCCTCCCTGGTGCCTGTTGTATGGTCGTTAGGTAAAAGCATAATCATGAAATTGGGTAGGGAGTTTGTTTTCTCATATTCCCTGAATTCCTTTAGAAATTCCCCGGCACGGTAGACATCAGGTATCGAGCTGGGAAAGCCAACGAAAGTGGGGCAGAGGTAAGGCTCAAGGGTATGCAATTTGCTGGTTGCTTTGATTTTTACATTCCTGGTTCCGTTTTTATAATCATGATATAACTGCGTCCAGCTGGCATTTGCGGGCTCCACTTTAGCAGTAACGAATTCACCATAATTCCGGAATGTAAGTCCGGCTTCCAAAACTTTATCCCATATAAAACCCGATGAGGCATATGCTAAGGCATCATCCCCCTCGTAAGGATAGCTGCGCACGAATCCTCCAAAGCTTTTTTCAAGATAATCTGTTACATAACCTTCATTAGCCCACTGATGTCCATCGGCACTCAGTACACCATTGCAATAGGTATTATCCAGAAGTACAAAATTCTCAGCCAGCGCATGATGATTTGGGGTCACCTTTCTTCCGAACTGAGTTAATGAACTGTCTCCTTTGCCTTGCGGAAGATCCCCAAAAACCTGATCATAGGTGCGGTTTTCTTTGATGATATACAATACATGTTTGAAAACCGATTTTTCACCCGGACGTGTAGGTACAGGAACAATCCGCTCATTAACGCGCTCCAGCCGCAATGACTGAGTGATCTTTGGCAGCCGCATGGTCGTGGCCGCACGAATTGTATATTCTCTCAAATTTTCAGAATCGGGCACCTTAATGAATGAAACTGAACCCGAGTGATCATGTGAGTTGATGCCTTTTTCACGTAAACCTGTCTGTGGACTGCCATTTCCCTTGATATTGGCAACAAAGAGTTTGCTTCCATCCTTTGATAGGAGCACTGCTCCCGGATACCAGCCGCTGGGGATCAGTCCTTTAACTTTTCCGCTGCTAAGGTCAATGACTGCGATATGATTATTGCCGCCATTGGCAGCATATAATATTTTGCCATCCGGACTTACCGCAATTGAATTCGGGGCGCTTCCAAAAGGCAATTCGGCCATCGGCTTGGAACTCAAATCTTTTATGACAGAATTGCTTCTGGTATCAATCACAGATATCAAATCACTATTGGCGTTGGCTACATAGAGTTTTGTATTGTCGGGAGAGTAGCTCATTCCGCTGGGATGCAAATGAACCTCAATTTCTTTAATGACTTTGTTCGTTTTAAGATCAACCACAGAGACAGTCCCGGAAGAGGCAATACCCGTTTTAGGATCTACTACAACATTTGAACCGCCTGATGGACCTGTTTTATCACCGGAAATTGGCTGACGACCACCCCAGTTGGAAACATAGGCTTTGTTTTCATGCATGAGCACTGTATAGGGTGCTATTCCTACAGGGATCTGTGATTCAAGCTGTTTGGTCTTAAGATTTACGAGACCAAGCGTGTTATTGCGGCTAAGGGCCACATAAGCATAACCTTTTTGATCATCAATGGTCAAGCCACCCGGATATGGGCCGCTTTTATCATCCGGATTTGGTCCGGGTAGTAAAATGGCATCCTCCCAGGAATAGCTGCCCTTTGTTAATTTTGCTGAGCGTAAATATCCCCGGCTATCTGTAGTCCAGACTTTTTGATCATCAGAGCTCCAGGAAATACCATTAAAACTATGACCTCCTGCCGGGAGTTTCAGGGTTTGTACTACTGTATGCTTTTCTGCATCCATAAACACGATCGACGTATTATTTTTAACAGCTAAAATCTTTCCTGAATTATTTAGTGCCAGATCTACCGGCCTGCCTGGAAAGCTGACGGTCTCACCTGCGGGATCAATTATTTGAGAGGTGGCCACTATCCGGGTATTATCCTCCTGTGCGCCCACAACTGAATTATTGTTAAACTTATCCTTCGACTTTTCAAATAAAGCACTCAGATTCCATTCTTTCGTGTTTACGCCACAACCGGATAAGCAGAACAGAGAGAAGAAAGCAATTGCAATGGCATAATTCTGCCTGTATGATTGGATCATGGTTAATAATCTCTTGGGTTTTGACAAAAATTCAAAAATTGAGGTAATTACAGACTTCATTGCTTTTGATTTTAATAATTATTGAGATGTCCTGAATATTAATCCGCTACTAAATGCTGTTTAAGTTCTAAATTAGATAAGAGCCTAACAATCAATTAAAATTAATCATTCAATGTTAAGAATGTTTTAATTTTTTATAATGAAGCCTGATTTAAAATTGACAATTACTAGTGTCCGGGGAAAGTTTGAAATGGAATTTCATGAGATCCGGGAGGTTCCA
>CAZTRY010000011.1:0-58622 GCA_964616525.1 uncultured Sphingobacterium sp.
CAGCATGAATTAATTTCATGCTTTCCAAGAATAAAGCCTGGACTTACCAGTTAGTATTGGGAATCTGGACACAGAATTTACTGCCTTTTCCCAATTCGCTTTCCACCCAGATTGAACCACCGTTCTTTTCAATAAAATCTTTGCACAAAAGCAGACCAAGGCCTGTTCCCTGCTCATTATAAGTCCCCCGTGTGGTAAAGGTCTCCTGCTCAAATAATTTTTTCTGATCGGCTTCCGTGATTCCAACTCCGGTATCTTTCACACAAAGGATCGTATTGTTTCCTTCGGTTTTGCTTGTCAAATTTATACTTCCGCCCCGCTTTGAGAACTTCACTGCATTCGATATCAGATTTCTGACAACCAGTTGAATCATATCCTTATCTGCATAAACCTTTGTATTCAATTGGATATCGTTTTCTATCTGAATCTCCTTTTCATGAATGGTGTTCTCAAAAAGATGAAGGATATTCACACTAACCTCCTTGAGATTAAAATAAACAGGTTTTACAACCTCTCCCTGCAATTGGCTCTTAGACCAAAACAAAAGATTTTCAAGTAAACCGGTAGTATAACCTATGTTTTTTGATAACTGAGGTACAAAGGATTTGAACTCTTCTTCAGTAATCATCCCTTCATTGAGCATTTTGATAATATCATTCAGATTAATAAGCGGTCCTCTGAGATCATGAGCAATGATAGAGAAAAGCCGGTCTTTCAGCTTATTCATCCCTAATAGCTGTTCGGACTGCTGGCGTACTTTATTCTCAATTTCAACACGCTCGGTGATATCCCTTATCAGGATTATCAAACCACTGTAGGCATGTTGATTCTCAAACAAAGGGGTAAGACTGGCTTCCAGGAAAAGTTCAGAGTTCACAAGCTTAAATTGTAATTGCCCGCCCTTCCTGGCCTTAATTAATTCATAAAGCTCTGTTTGCTCCGGAAGGATAAAGTCAAGCCGTTTACCAATGATTTTTTTTTCTTCAATCGAAAGGATCTTTCTGATTTCCTGATTCAAATCTACAATCCGGTCCTGATTGTCCGTTACGATCAATCCTTCGTTCATCGCTTCAATAACCTTTTCCCTGGCTATCGGAATAATATCCAGCAATCTGAACCGAACCAGTCCGATGCTCAAAAACAGCATGGTAATTATAAAAGCGAAGGGTGTACTGTCAATATGTCCAAGCGGCCTGTAGCCAATCAAATACAATACATTGGCTACCCATGGAATAAAAACCGCAATTAGAATGGTTAGATTCTGCTTTCTAAAGACCTGATCAGATTTCCGGTACTTATTGATTAGCAGGATTACTCCCCAAACCAAAAGTGTATAAAAATAAATGGTATGAACGAAATACCAGGGTCCTGTTTCAAGGCTCAATAAAGGGAATGTCCCGGAATTGTCAATGCTTACACTTTTGTAATGGAGATGATGATACTTATTGGTCCATACCATCAAAAGGGTAATTAAGGGCAGCAGCATGAAAGCATAAAAATATTTCGGGCTGAGCCACTTATCTTTGCCGGTAAACTTTAAGAGAAATAATAACCAGAATGCCGGGATGAAAGCTATTCCAAGATATTCAATATTAATCCAGAACAACATCTGCTCAAGACTGGTACTTGAGAGTTCGAATCCATAACTTAGGGCCCAGATTGCAATGCCTAACATCATATATCCAAACCAGCGAACAACAATCTCATATCTGCGAAAAATCCTGACACACATGTACAGTGTGATGAGTCCACAGATTATCAGAATAATTGAATAGCTATTCGGAACAAAAGTCATTTAGCAGATGGGAACGGACAAATAAAACAAACCAAAGTTTTGTTTTTAAAGATCAAAAATAAAATATACTGCATTAAATATATGAATAAGATTAGAAATATAATTTTCGATTATGGCAATGTGATTTTCACCATAGACTTCAAGCGGGCACAACATAGTTTTACTGAACTTGGCGTTAAAAATGTAGAACATTTTTTCTCACATAAAGGGCATGATTCACTATTCGACCAGTTTGAACAGGGCCTGATTTCCTCTTCAGAATTCAGGGATGGTATCCGTAAAGTTACGGGAATCGAAAGTTTAAGTGATGCCGGGATTGATCAAGCCTGGAATTCCCTGCTAATCGGTGTTCCGGAGCCAAATCATGATCTTCTTTTGAAAACAAAAGAAAAATACAGAACCTTTCTGCTCAGTAATAATAATGAGATCCATTACAACTGGATTATAGATTACCTGCGCAGAGAACATCATTTGGATTCGAATGATGTGTTTTTCGAGAAAGCCTATTATTCCCATCTCATGAGAATGCGGAAACCCAATCCGGACATATTTGAGTTTGTTATGGAAGAAAATAAACTTGATCCTACAGAAACCCTTTTCATTGACGACAGTCCGCAACACTTGAAAACTGCTGACGCGCTAGGACTTAACACTCACCTGCTGTCTTCTGATGAGACACTGGAAGATTATTTGTATTCCTCTGGCTTGTTGAGTAAATAGATACTTAGACTCAAGAACATGGAAAAAAGAGCAAGGACTGATTGATAATACACCATGAATTCTATGAAAGAGCAAGCCTAACTAAAAGCATTCCTCCTGCAATGGTAATAGGAACAATGTTGATCAAACCATAAAACGGTATAAGATCCCAAATTGGATTGAAACTTAGTCTAGAGCCATGGGTCTGGTGTTTTTGGGAAGAAAGCCAGGAATAATTGGCAATAAATCTCCTTCAGGCAATTCAGGTACTAAGAGAGGAAAGCTGGGTTAATATCGATAGCAAAAATCAAAAGAATAGGAGCATTTAATTTTATTTCTTCAAAAACCGTCACCATTTACCAATTTGTATTAGGTATTTGTATACAGAATTTACTGCCTTTGTCAAGTTCGCTTTCAACCCAGATAGCCCCCTTGTTCTTTTCAATAAAATCCTTACACAATAGCAATCCAAGCCCAGTACCTTGCTCATTATTAGTACCTTTGGTAGTAAATGTTTCCAACTCAAATAATTTCTTTTGATTGGCCTCTGAGATTCCGACTCCATTATCTTCGATATACAGAATCGTGTTATTGCCTTCAATTGTTGTACTAAGTGTGATAAGCCCCCCAGGCCTTGAGAATTTCACAGCATTAGAAATCAAATTCCTAACTACCAACTGAATCATATCTTTATCGGCATATACCTTACATGTCAATTGGATTGTATTTTCTACTTGGATCTCCTTTTCACGAATTACGTTCTCAAAAAGATTGAGAATATTAACACTTACTTCTTTCAAATTAAAATATACAGGTTTAACTACTTCTCCTTGCAGCTGGCTCTTAGACCAAAACAATAGATTTTCCAGCAAAACTGTTGTATAGCCAATATTTTTTGAGAGTTGCGGTACGAATAACTTGAACTCTTCATCTGTAATCATCCCCTCGTTTAACAGTTTGATAATATCATTTAGATTGATGAGTGGCCCCCTAAGATCATGTGCAATAATTGAAAAAAGCCGATCTTTCAGCCTGTTCATTCCTATTAATTGCTCTGATTGTAAGTGGATCTTTTTTTCAATTTCGACACGTTCAGTTATGTCACGTATCAATAGGATTAGTCCCTTATAAGAGTTCTGGTTTTCAAACAAAGGGTTAAGACTTACTTCTAAAACTATTTCCGAATTCAATAGCTTTATCTGCAATTGTCCTTCCTGACGGGCCTTGATTAAGGTAAATAATTCAGCTTGTTGAGGCAAAAGTAAGGACAAGTGCTTACCTATAATTTCATTCCCATCGATCCTAAGAATTTTTCTTATTTCCTGATTTAAGTCAACAACCCGGTCCTGATTATCTGTTACTATCAGTCCTTCTTCCATGGCTTCAATCACCTTATCTCTGGCAATTGGAATAATGTCCAATAATCTGAATCGAACAAGTCCAATACTCAAAAACAGTTCAGAAACTATGAATGCAAATGGTGTACTATCTATATGACCAAGTGGCCGGTATCCAACTAGATATAAAATATTGGCAACCAAAGGAATAAATACTGCAATCAGAACGGTCAAATTCTGTCTCCTGTAAATCTGATCAGATTTCCTGAATTTATTTACAAGCAAGATTATACCCCAAATGAGTAATAGATAAGAATAGCTGGTATGAACAATATGCCAGGGACCTGTTTCAAGACTTAATAAGGGGAAAGGACCTGAATGATCTATGCTTACGCTGTTGTAGTGAAGGTGATGGTATTGATTAGTCCAAACCAGCAGAACTGTGATTAATGGAATTAAAAAAATAAGGTAAAAATAATTGCTATTCAACAAGCGATCTTTTCCTGTAAATTTTAATAAGAACAATAGCCAGAATACAGGAAAGAAAGCAATTCCAATATATTCAAAATTGGTCCAAAATAACATTTGGTCCAGAGTAGTACTTAACAGTTCAAATCCATAACTTAATGCCCAGATTGCGATACCTACCATCATGAAACCAAACCAGCGGACAACTATCTCGTATCTGCGAAAAATCTTAACACACATATAGAGTGTGATAAGGCCACATAAAATTAAAACAATTGAATAGCTGTTTGGAACAAATGTCATTTAAAAGAAATGGGAAGGCACAAACTATTAAAAATAAGTATACCTTTTAAAAAGGTGAAAATAACACATACTGCACTAAATAAATAAGATTAAAAATATAATTTTTGGTTATGGAGGAAAAACGAATTGCTAGCCTGAAAGAATTTTACCCTTTCTATCTCAAGGAACATCTGAATTCAACCAGCAGAGTTCTTCATTTTATTGGCACTTCACTGGTCATTCTCCTTATTCCCTTAGCTATTTATCTTCAGGATGCAAGCTATCTCCTACTCATTCCATTTGTTGGATATGGCTTCGCATGGGTTGGACATTTCTTTTTCGAAAAGAATAAGCCCGCAACATTTAAATACCCTGCATTCAGCCTCGCTTCTGATTTTATGCTTTTTTGGGATCTGCTTCGCGGGAAAGAAAAATTCTGATTTCAGCTAATTTTCCGACGCTTCATTTCCGCCGAGATCAAACGCAATTCCCTACCCATTTGTCCGGCAACAGATGTGTTTTCTTCTGCCCGTCTGAAAAGATAAGGCATTACTGCCTTCACCGGTCCGTAAGGAACATATTTTGCAACATTATATCCTGCCTCACCCAGATTAAAACTTAAATTATCACTCATCCCAAGTAATTGGGAAAAGTAAACATGGTCATGATCATGCGGAATTCCCTTTTCGTTAAGTAATTCAGTTAGTAGCTGACAGCTAAACTCATTATGAGTACCAGCAACAAAGGAAACAAAATCGATTTTACTGATGCAGAGTTTTAAAGCATCATTATAATCGTTGTCTGTTGATTGCTTATCAGGATGAATTGGCGAAACATAAGCCATTTCTTCAGCTCGGTCACGTTCCTTTTCCATATATGCACCTCTAACCAGTTTGGCTCCAAGGATAAATTGTTCTGAAACTGCCATGGAAATATCGGCCTTTAATGAAGCTAATTTATCATTTCTGTAAAGCTGATAGGTATTAAAAACGATTACCTGCTCCTGATTATATCTGCGCATCATTTCAAGTGCCATCGAATCAATCGGATCCTGAATCCAGCTTTCTTCCGCATCAATCATCACGCTGACTTTCAGTTCAAAAGCTAGTCCGCAGATCTGATCTACCCTTTGATTCAGGCGTTGGAATTCCGATTTTTCATTAGCATCGAGAGCTTGCCCTGCATTAATTTTTTCAAGTAAAGCGAATCTGCCTAATCCGGTGACTTTAAAAACTGTTAAGGGAATACGCATGTCTCCATCTGCATGCCGGATCGTGTTCATGATCTCTTTACAGGTATGGTCAAATTCTGCTTCATCATCCTCACCTTCAACCGAATAATCAAGAATAGACCCTACCCCGCCGGCATGAAGCTGAGCAACAGTTTGCTCACATTCCGCAATACTTTCTCCCCCACAAAATTGGCGGAAGATTGTCGCTTTAATCAATGATTTTATGGGTAATCCAAGCTTAAGGGCAGCATTGGTTATTGGTGGACCTATTTTCGTTAGAAAATTAATACTGATAAATTTAAATAACCAGTAGGCACGGGTCAGATCTGCATTCGATTTTCCACGAAATGCAATCTTAGTATCATCAAATGATAAGGTATGGCTATTTGCCGGGCGGCTTTTCAAAATAATTGGTTTATTCTACAAAGGTAGAAATATTGAGATATTAACATACAAAAGCTAAAATTTGTAAGTTTGCTGCATGCTCGAATTTAAATTAGAAGGAGAATTCATTCCGATGATCCAGCTGTTAAAAGCAACAAACCTTGTCCAAAGCGGAGGAGAGGCTCAAATCGTGGTTGAAGCAGGATTAGTGAAATATAACGGAGAGGTAGATCAGCGCAAACGCCTGAAAGTTAAGCGTGGCGATATCGTTGAATTCAAAGGACAAAAGATAAAAGTTACATGAAACCTATTGAGAGTATAAGCTATTCCGTTTATTTCGGGAACAGTCTGAAGGAATTATCTGCATTTTTAAACAAGAAGAATTACAGCAAGGTTTTTGTTCTGGTAGACAGCAACACAGAAATTCATTGTCTTCCGGTATTGCAGGAGGCATTAGGTTCCATTGAATTTGATCTGATTGAAGTTACACCAGGCGAGGAAAATAAGAATATTGATTTTTGTATCGGGATTTGGCGAATGCTTCTTGACTTTGGTGCTGACAGAAACAGCATCATGATCAATCTTGGTGGTGGAGTGATTACCGACATGGGTGGTTTTGCCGCTTCTACCTTCAAGCGGGGTATTGATTTTGTACAGGTACCTACTACCCTTTTATCGCAGGTTGATGCTTCTGTTGGTGGCAAAACCGGAGTAGATATGGAAAATGTAAAGAATATCATCGGAACCTTTACTCAGCCAAAGGCAGTTTATATCCATTCCGGCTTCCTGAAAACCTTAAGTGATAGAGAACTCCGTTCGGGATATGCTGAAGTGATTAAACATGGACTTATTTACGATGCTTCCCTGTTCAAAAAACTAAAGGGAATTGCTCCAAAAGACCTGAATGATGAAATCATCTATCGATCCATTGAAATTAAAAATGAAGTTGTCATCGCAGATCCATTTGAGAAAGGTTTACGAAAGATTCTGAATTATGGACATACCATCGGTCATGCTGTTGAAAGCTACTCCCTGAAACATGATAAAAGTCCCTTATTGCATGGAGAGGCAATTGCAATTGGTTTCATTTGCGAAGCTTTCCTTTCTGAAAAAAGAAATGGACTTAAAAAAGAGGAACTTTCTGAGATCGTAAAAACCATTAAGGATACTTATCCTGCTTATAAATTAAGTAAAGACAGTTATCCTGACCTGCTGAATATCATGAAGAATGATAAAAAAAACAATGCCGGGCAGATCAGCTTTTCTTTATTGAGTGAAATAGGTAAATGCGGATACGACATTTATTGCACTGAAGAAGAGATTTTTGAGAGTCTGGATTATTACACCACTTGCCTTTAGACTCGCGAAATCACCTAACACAGCGGAAAGTAGATTTCGTTAGTCGCTTCAGAAGAAAATTCTACCCTAATAGCGACTGGCGAATTTATCTTTCATACCGCCCAGGTAAATTCGCAACCCGATAGCTATCGGGTCAAATTCCCCGACTCGCGAAATCACCTCAAAGAGCGGAAAGTAGATTTCGTTTGTCGCTAACAGATATAAAAATATCTCTATTACCGTTAACTAAGTTTTCAATTTTAGTTCCCTATTATTTATAAAATTTGAGTAATCAAATAAAATGAATATGCCTAATAAGCAAGAAGGAAACTATTATCATTTATTCAATAGGGGAAACAATAAAACGAAGATATTCTTTGATTCAAATGATTATTTCTATTTCCTAAAACAATTCAATAGATATTTGGGGGCATATATCGATGTTTTTTCATATTGCCTAATGCCAAATCACTTCCATTTCTTTATTAGAATAAATGACTGTCATGGATTTAATATAGGGATAAAGAACTTTTTTATATCCTACACCAAAACCATAAACAAAAAATATGGCAGAGTTGGATCTCTATTTCAGGGCACATATAAACTAAAAGAGGTCAACTCTAATGACTATTACACAAGGATTATAACATATATCCATCAAAACCCCATGATTGCAGGATTGACAAAATCTTTGGAGGATTATCGCTTCTCATCTTACAATGGATATTTGTCAAACAAAAAAACTAACTTAAAAAAAGAGGATGTTTTAGAATGGTTTGGAGGAATTGAAGGCTTTATTGAGACACATAAAATAATTGATGCGACTGACGAATTTTTTCTTGCAAAACGCCCAGGTAAATTCGTAAGTCCGACTTGAAGACTCGCGAAATCACCTAAACGAGTGGAAAGTAGATTTCGTTAGTCGCAACAGAGACTCGCGAAATCACTTCAAAGAGCAAACTTCTACCCAAATAGCAACTGGCGAATTTATCTTGCATTACACCCAGGTAAATTCGTAACCCGATAACTATCGGGTCAACATTCAGAAATTATTGATTTTATACCCAATACCATTCCGGTCAAAAATCCATTTTCTCAAAAAAATATTTTTTTTCTATTGACAGAATTAAATTTTGTGCTACATTTGGAAAACATAAGGATGAAAAATTTAACTACATATTACTTCGCTTATTTTTACTATCACGGTAAGAGCGGGGAAAATATGCAATAGATCTTAATATAGAAATTAGCAAAAAGTCCCTGCCCAAAAGCAGGGACTTTTTTTATTTAAAATCAAATGCAGAAAAAACGAGTAGCTATCCAGGGAATCCGTGCTTCATTTCACGAAGAGGCCGCATTCAAATTCTTCGGGACTGATATCGAGACTATTGAATGCGAATCATTCAAAAAGACCTGTGAGGTTTTGAAGAGTAAACAGGCAGATTACGTGGTTATGGCCATTGAAAATTCAATTGCCGGAAGTCTGCTGCCAAACTATACCTTGCTCAGGGAATACAACTTCTCCATTGTCGGAGAGGTCTATCTCGCGATACAACTCCATTTGCTTGCCCTTCCGGGAGTAAAATTTGAGGATGTAAAATATGTACAGTCCCATCCAATAGCCATCCGTCAGTGCAGCGATTTCTTTGAAGAATTCCCTCATTTACAAGTAATTGAGAGTATTGATACTGCTGCCTGCGCGAAAAAAATCAGAGAAGAAAACCTGAGAGATACCGTTGCTATAGCTAACCTGCTTGCAGCTAAACTTTATGATCTGGAAGTGATGGAAAGAAGAATTGAATCGAATAAGAAAAACTTTACCCGATTCCTGATCCTCGCAAATAAACCCCTCGAAAATGCAGAAGTCAATAAAGCTTCACTCAGTTTTCAGGTAGGCAACTCTGTTGGGTCACTGGCCGACGTTCTGAATATCTTTGCTTCACACAAGATCAATCTGAGTAAGATTCAGTCGATGCCCGTACTAGGAAAACGAAATGAATACAATTTTTATGTTGATATAGAATGGAAAAACCAGGCGGACTATGACTCTGCCATCCGTCAGGTTTTAAAACATACCATCAACTTTACGATTATGGGTGAGTACTTAAAAAACGATAAGGTTTAACCTGAAAAACAGCAAACAACAATTAAAAAAGATACTAAAAATCAATCTCCCGGCTAGTTCCGGACCAAAAATTAAAATGATGAAATTAAATTTAAAATTACAACCCTTAAGCACCTGGGTAAAAACAAAAAATGAGCCTTTATTAATTGCAGGACCATGTAGTGCTGAGACTGAAGACCAGCTAATGGCTACGGCACATTTACTGGCAAAAACAGGAAAGGTTTCTGTTTTAAGAGCAGGAATCTGGAAACCGCGTACCCGTCCCGGAGAGTTTGAAGGAATTGGAAGTATTGGTTTAACCTGGTTAAAAAGAGCCAAGGAAGAAACTGGCTTACCTACTGCAGTGGAAGTAGCAAATGCAAAGCATGTGGAGGAAGCCCTTGCTGCAGGTGTGGATATCCTTTGGGTGGGTGCACGTTCAACAGTCAATCCATTCACAGTTCAGGAGATTGCCGATGCCCTTAAAGGAGTTGATATTCCGGTAATGGTTAAAAACCCGGTTAATCCTGACCTTCAATTATGGATAGGTGCGCTGGAAAGATTCAATAATGCCGGAATTACAAAGCTTGCAGCTATTCACAGAGGTTTCTCCTCTTTTGAAAAAACTGCATTCAGAAATGAACCGATGTGGGAAATGGCCATTCAGCTTAAAACTTTATGTCCTGAACTTCCAATCATCAATGACCCAAGTCATATTTGCGGAAATCGTGAATTAATCCAATATGTCGCTCAAAAAGCCCTTGATCTGGACATGCAGGGATTGATGATCGAGTCGCACCTAGACCCTTCAGTAGCCTGGACTGATGCAAAACAGCAGTTAACCCCGGCGGCATTATCAGAACTGATGGAGCTTCTTACACTTCGTAAGCCTGAGAGCAAAGACAAGGAATTTACTGATAAACTTGCTGATCTGCGTACCAGCATTGATAAGATTGATGATCAGATCATTCAGAAAATAGCAGAAAGAATGCAGGTAGTTCAAAAGATCGGAGAATTCAAACGTGACAACGGAGTAACTATCCTTCAGGTAAACCGCTGGGATCAGATCATGAACAAACGCAGTGCATTTGCAAAAGCATTAAAGCTGGATCTTAATTTTACAGGTAAACTTCTGGAATTGATCCACAGCGAATCTATCCGCAAGCAAACTGAAATCATGAACGATAAAGTGAATGTTGAATAACAATGAGTTCAGCAAGCATAAAACTATCGGCAGCAAATAAAAAACTGGACTCCACCATACCACTGACCGGATCAAAAAGTGAAAGTAACCGGGCCCTGATCATGCAGGCATTAAGTGATGGTGCAGTCCGCGTTGATAACATTTCTGAAGCTGCTGATACCGTTACTTTAAACAATATCCTGAAAGCTGATAAACCAACAAAGGTTGATATCGGTCCGGCAGGTACTGCTATGCGTTTTTTAACTGCCTTCTACTCCTTGAAGGAATCAGAAGTGCTGTTAACCGGGTCTGAGCGCATGAAACAGCGACCTATTGGAATTCTGGTAGATGCTTTAAGAACACTTGGTGCTGATATACAATATGCAGAAAAGGAAGGATTCCCTCCTCTAAAAATCAGGGGGCCACTGCAGCAGAAAACTCCGGAGGTAAGTATAAAAGGAAATATCAGCAGTCAGTATATTTCTGCCCTCCTGCTTATTGCTCCAAAACTTGAACAAGGTTTGAATCTTGTGATTGAGGGGGAATTAACCTCAAAACCATACGTTCAGATGACGCTTGCCATGATGGAACAGGCTGGAATCAGGCATACCTGGACTGAAAATGTAATCAGGATTGAAAACCAGGGCTTTAATAAGTCTGTGATCCATGTGGAACCCGACTGGAGTGCAGCTTCTTACTGGTATTCTATTGCGGCATTATCTGAAGGAGCCCGAATTTTTCTTCCGGGATTGAACGGATACAGCCTGCAGGGAGACAGTATGATTACTGAAATCATGGCTAACTTTGGGATAAGCTCCCAGTTCAGGGATGGAGGTGTATATTTATTCAAAGAAACAAAGAAAGTGGAGCGAAAGATCTTTGATTTTAAGGAATGCCCGGATTTGGCACAGACAGTAATAGTTTGTTGTGCAGCACTGGGGCATGATGCTACCTTTACCGGATTGGAGACTTTAAAAATCAAAGAAACCGACCGGGTAAATGCTCTTCAAACAGAGTTGGCTAAGATCGGAGTAAACCTGATTGAGAAAAATCAGACCTATAAGCTGGACTGTTCAGGGCTTGATCTGAATAAAAAAATTAAAGTAGCTACTTACGATGATCATAGAATGGCCATGGCCTTTGCACCACTAGCACTGGTCATGCCGGAGCTTGAGATTGAAGATCATCAGGTTGTTGAAAAATCATATCCGGATTTTTGGAAACACCTTGAAATAGCGGGGTTTAAATTGACAATTGACACCCGATAGCTATCGGGTTGACAATTGACAGTTGACAGTTGACAATGAAGAAATCTAAATTAGAGAACAAATTTTCATTTGTAATAATAATTCCCAGTACTTGATACTCTATACTAAATACTAAATACTAATAACTCAAAAATGGCAGGCAATTCATTCGGTCAACTGTTCCGCATCACAACTTTCGGAGAATCACATGGTGAAGCTATTGGTGTGATCATCGATGGCTGTCCTTCTAATTTGGTGGTCGACATGGACTTCATCCAGTCGGAACTTGATAAGCGTAAACCGGGACAATCAAAGATTACAACCCAGCGTAAGGAAAGTGATACGGTACAGATCCTGTCAGGGGTATTTGAGGGTAAAACCACCGGCACTCCTCTCGCTATGATCATCCCGAATGAAGATCAGCGTTCAAAAGATTATTCACATATCAAAGATGCTTATCGTCCCTCACACGCAGATTATACATACGATGCCAAATACGGTCATCGTGATCATCGTGGCGGCGGGAGATCCTCGGCAAGAGAAACCGCGGCAAGAGTTGCAGCAGGGGCCATCGCTAAACTTTTACTGCAACAATCAGGAATCGAAATATTTGCACATGTATCAGCAGCAGGTACCATCGAAGCACCCCTGCTATCCATAAATTCCATTCCTGAATTGCTTGAAATCAGGGAGAGTAATATCGTACGCTGTGCAGATCCGGCCACTGCAAATCAGATGATCGAGCTGATCGATGGGATCAGAAAAGAAGGCGATACCATAGGTGGTAAAATTTCTTGTTTGGTTAGAAACTGTCCTGTTGGATTAGGAGAACCCGTCTTTGATAAACTGCACGCCGATTTAGGCAAAGCGATGTTAAGTATCAATGCAGTACATGGTTTTGATTATGGATCCGGATTTGCAGGTTCTGAGATGAGAGGCTCTGAGCATAATGATCTTTTTGTAGCACCATCAGAAGGACAGAATAGCAGTAATTTCCGTACTCTGACTAACTATTCAGGTGGAATTCAGGGTGGCATCTCAAACGGCATGGATATTACATTCAGGGTGGCATTCAAACCGGTAGCTACCATCATGCAAAATCAGGCAAGTCTCGATTCTGCAGGAAATGCAGCAAATGTTCAGGGTAAAGGCAGGCATGACCCATGTGTTGTACCCCGTGCCGTTGCAATAGTTGAGGCAATGGCAGCATTGGTTCTGGCTGATCATCTGTTGAGGAATAAGGTGATTAAGCTTTAGGGACAAATTTGTGTCATTGCGAGCAAAGCGAAGCAATCTCCTGGCTATTTAATCACAAATTGCATAAGATTGCTTCGTCGTGCCTCCTCGCAAAGACATTCTATTATTGACACTACTAATTTTGGCAAAGGAGGCCTGCCTGACCGGAAGGGCAGGTACGATTGAGAAATGACGGGAATGTTGTTTTGTATGATTTAAAACAACTTCGGGAACTTCTCCGGGAAACTGTCGTTCATCATTGCATAAACGATTTCTACCACATCATCTACAGAAGGCTTGGAGAAATAATCTCCATCCGATCCATAAGGAGTACGGTGAGGTTTTGCAGTGAGTGTATGTGGCTGCCCATCCAAAAACCGATACCCATTCTGCCGTTCCAGTACCTGCTGCATGATAAAAGCAGATGAGCCTCCGGGAACATCTTCACCAACAACAAGCAGTTTATTCGTCTTGCTTAATGATTCTGCACAGAGATTGCCGAGATCAAAGGGTAAAAAGGTCTGGGGATCAACTATTTCAATGTCAATACCCAATCTCTCAAGTTCCTCAGCAGCCTCTTCCACTATTCTCAAAGTTGAGCCGTATGAAATAACGGTGATATCCTTCCCCTCACGAATGATCTCTGCTTTACCCAGTTCAACCCTGAATTCCCCTACATTATCAGGCAATTTCTCTTTCAGCCGGTAACCGTTAAGACATTCAATCACCAGTGCAGGCTCATCACCACGAAGGAGCGTATTATACATACCCGCAGCCTGAGTCATATTTCTGGGTACACAAACATGCACACCTCTTAAAGAATTGATAATCACCCCCATTGGAGAACCTGAATGCCAGATTCCCTCTAAGCGATGTCCTCTGGTTCTGACAATCAAAGGTGCTTTTTGCCTTCCCTTGGTACGGTAACTCAAGGTTGCTAAATCATCACTTAAAATATTCAAAGCGAATAATAAATAATCAAGGTATTGGATTTCTGCTATTGGTCTTAAACCTCGCAAGGCTAAGCCGATACCCTGACCAACTATAGTCATTTCTCTGATGCCGGTATCTGTGATCCTCTTTTTTCCGAATTTAGCCTGCAGACCGGCAAAACCCTGGTTCACATCCCCGATAGCACCAACATCTTCACCAAAGGCAAGAACACGGGCATCACGCGCGAAATTGGCATCAAAACAGGCGTTGAGAATTTCCCTGCCATCAACCAGTTTTGAACTTTCAGAATATTCAGGTTTAAGTCCCTCCAGGTTTAATGGAGAATCTTTTGATCCCGTAAAAAGTTTGGAATTATATCGATCAAAAATCTGTTCATGCTGCTGGCTATACCAATCCAATAAAGCATTTTTAGGTTCTGATTGATCATGACGCAATAATCTTATTGCAGTTCTGACCATAGCTATAACATCCTTACGGGATGGATCAATACTGGTTTTAAGCTGAGTGGCCAGCTGAATAAGCTCAGGTTTCTGCGTCCTTTCAACCAGACTTATCGCTGCATCCAGTTCAGATTTCATGCCTGAATTGAATTCAGCCCAGGCCTTCTTCTGGCAATTACGAATGTATATTTTGGCATTTGCTTCGATCTCATTCAACTCATCTTCAGTAGATATTGCTGATTCGATCATCCATTTTCGCATTTGCAACATGCAATCGTATTCATTTTCCCAGGCTATTCGATCTTTATTTTTATAGCGTTCGTGTGAGCCTGAAGTGGAATGCCCCTGTGGCTGGGTCATTTCAGTAACATGAATCATTACAGGAATATGCTGTTCGCGGCACACCTTGATGGCCCTTTCATAGGTTTCACACAAACCGGGATAATCCCAGCCTCTGACTTTAAATATTTCGTATCCTTCACCCTTTTCATCGCGCTGAAATCCTTTCAGAATTTCGGAAATATCCTGTTTTGTTGTCTGGTATTCGGCAGGAACAGAAATACCGTAGGCATCATCCCATATAGATATTGCCATTGGCACCTGCAGTACCCCGGCTGCATTAATAGCCTCGAAGAAAATACCTTCTGAAGTTGAGGCATTACCTATAGTTCCAAAAGCAACCTCATTACCATTAACAGAGAAATTCTTTAAATAATTAAGATCCGGATTGTTTTTATACAACTTGGAAGCCAGTGCTAAACCTACAAGACGGCCCATTTGTCCGCCTGTTGGCGAAATATCTGAAGATGAGTTCTTGGTTTGAGTCAGATCCATCCAGCTCCCATCCTCGTTTAAAAGACGGCTTGCGAAATGACAATTCATTTGTCGGCCTCCAGAGCCCGGGTCAGCATCCGGATCTGTGTTGGCATAAAGCTGGGCGAAGAATTCAGGCATTGTTAACATACCTGCTGCAAGCATAAAGGTTTGATCACGGTAATACCCCGAACGCCAGTCGCCGGGCATAAATACCTTAGCCATAGCCAGTTGTGCTACCTCTTTACCATCCCCGAAGATTCCAAATTTAGCTTTACCGGTTAAAACTTCCTTACGACCCAAAAGACTTGCCTGCCTGCTTTCAAAAGCAATTTTATAATCATTAATGATTATGCTTTTGAATGCTTCAAAGCTTAATTCCTCTTGTTCCTGCAAATTATTCTCGTTTATCCGGGTTTCTATCATAGGATTGCTTTATGGCCAAAAATAAGAAAAGCCTTCAGTAATCGAGAAAACTTAAACAAAATTATAATCTGTTTCTTGTCACAAAAACCAAATTATAAAATTTTTATTTGCAATTAAATGAATGTAAATGCCTGATTTGATTAACAATTAAATAAAAAATTCCAAAATACTTTATAAAACCTGAACCCGGAATCATATTTAAGAAGTTTATAGTAACAGCGTATATAATAGCTGCTTAGCCTCATTAAACTCACATCACCTTGAAACTGCAATCCTGACTGTCATAAAAAGGCAAGACAATGATGATAGTTAATTAAATAATTGATATTCAACTATTTATATAATATTTATTTAATAATAAATACCCTTTTATTAAAATCATTATATCTTTTTCCCTATCGGCAAGGTTTTCGTAATTTTGTGGCATGCCAGAAATTTCAAGTAAAGGCAGGCAGATGCCTGCTTCACCAATCAGAAAGCTCACTCCTTTTGCTGATCAGGCAAAGCGTGATGGAAAAAAGGTTTACCATTTAAATATCGGACAGCCGGATATTGAGACTCCTCAGGGTATGCTCGATGCGATAAAAAATATAGATTTTAAGGTCTGGGCCTATACTCCCTCAGAAGGAACCCTGTCTTATCGTACGAGGCTGACCGAATATTATAATAAACTCGGATATCAGATTGAGCCATCAGATATTCTGGTTACCCTTGGAGGCTCAGAAGCGATTACCATCGCTATGCAAACCTGCATGAATGATGGAGATGAAGTAATCATCCCTGAGCCTTTTTATGCCAACTACAATGGATTTGCCTGCATGAGCAATGTCGTTGTGAAGCCCATCCTGTCTTTCATAGAAAACGGTTTTGCTCTCCCTCCGATCAGTGAATTTGAGAAGCTGATCAGTCCGAAGACCAAGGCTATCATCATCTGCAATCCAAATAACCCAACCGGATACCTGTATTCAAAACAAGAACTGGAGGCCCTTAGAGAATTATGCCTCAAATATAATTTGTTCCTGTTCTCTGATGAAGCCTATCGTGAATTTTGCTATGATGGCAAGGAATTTATTTCTCCGATGCATCTTGAAGGACTTGACCAGCATGTGATTGTCCTGGATACTGTCTCCAAAAGATACAGCGCCTGTGGGGCTCGTTTGGGATGTATGATTACGAAAAACAAGGAAGTAATTACAGCCGCATTAAAATTTGCACAGGCACGGCTGAGTCCGGGAATGGTTGAACAAATTGCAGCAACTGCAGCTATTGACACACCCGACAGCTATTTTGAAAAGGTTAACAAGGAATATACTATACGAAGAAATACCTTAGTTGAGCGGCTTAACAAAATTGAAGGTGTGTTTTGTCCGAACCCCGGTGGTGCGTTTTATGTTGTTGCAAAATTTCCGATCGACAATGCCGATAAATTCTGCCAATGGATGCTGGAAGAGTTTGAATATGAAAATTCGACAGTAATGATGGCTCCTGCCACCGGATTTTACAGTACTGCAGGGGCTGGAAGCAATGAAGTACGTTTGGCATACGTTTTGAACAAGGAAGATCTGGAAGCCGCAATGATTTGCCTTGAGGAGGCATTAAAGGTATATCCGGGTAGGGTATAATGGCTTTTGCAGGGATGCTATCGTAATATTTCGTACCTTTGTATCATATCATTTCATCTATAAATTCTGGGGCCGACCGGAATTGACAGGATGGAGGCAGGTATGTAAGCATGCAGCGCATTGTGAGTAGTAGCGCTTTAATCTGAACTTTCAAAACACAATTGGCGAAAATAACTACGCCTTAGCTGCTTAATTTAGAATTAAGTAAGCTTTTGTTCCGTCAGATTCTGTTCTGTAGTCTGACACCAGGAGCATCGAACAACAGGACTGGCCAGGGTTTAATGGTGTGATAATCCGGTAAGACAAGACATCTACGGAAGACGGTACAGGTAAGCGGTTGACCTTCCCCTTCCCGACAATTAAACAACAGCTAAGCATGTAGAAAGCGTAACATGTCCCATGTTTGGACGAGGGTTCGAATCCCTCCGGCTCCACCACAGAAGCAGAAAAAGCTATCCTAATTGGGATAGCTTTTTCGCTTCGTGGTGTTCCACAGCGATGGAGGCACGACATCTGCTGTCGGAACTATACACTATCCAATCAATTTTGTAAATTACTGAATGCAACAAACCTTGCCATATTGCGTATATGTACTTTTTAGTGAAAAGGATGCCATGCTCTATGTCGGGTATTCTTCAAATCTCGAAAACCGATTATTAAATCACAATGCCGGAGGAACGAAAAGTACTGCATCAAGAAGACCTCTCAAACTAATATTCTGCGAATTTTATCTGTTTGAAAAGGATGCCAGAAATCGTGAAAAGTATTTAAAAACAACTGCAGGTAAAAAAGCATTAAAACTAATGCTACGATCGACACTCCATACTCTAGGCTATGCAGAAAAAGTATCCCTTATTTTTGCCGATGAGGATGAGAAAGAAGTCTAATAATTTGGTTAGGGTACTTCTGAAACCGTCCGATTCAAACCAAACCCTCAAGGCTTGTTTTTTTATGCAGCGAAGAATGCCTGAGCGTAGCGAAGAATGCCTGAGCGTAGCGAAGCTGGCTTTTGATTCCTTTCACGGGTTAGGAGATGATCAGCGTAAGCTAATCCCTCCGGAAGCTCTGCCATTTTGTTTAAATGGAACGTCGTTTTTAGCTTCAAAGCTATCTTCGTCTATAAAATGGCCTATACCTTTTCCGATTCGTTTTGGTTTTTTAAAAAATATTAAGCCGTAATCACCTAAAATTCAGATTAATACTCCATAAACAGCTTAGCACTTCAAATAATAGTGAAAACGGGATATAGATAATACTACTCAAATACCTGATTCCTCTTCTTAAAGAAATATAAGTTGCAACTTACTTAGCCTATAAATATTCAAGAATTTGACTAATCACCATAGACAAATTCTATGTTATTATAAATACAATCGATTAGATTTATAATCAGGAATAGTGTAGCTTTGAACAGGCGAAATAAATCATTGAAAGCCTATAAATTCGAGATTTTTATCTTATATTATTTAATAAAATTTAATACAATGGAAAATAACACATCTGAGGGTAAATGCCCGTTTGGCCATGGTTCAGTGAAACCAGGCGCGGGTAATGGCACAAGCAACCGCGACTGGTGGCCAAATCAGTTAAAACTGAACATCTTACGCCAAAACTCTTCCTTGTCAAACCCAATGGGCGACTCATTCAACTATGCTGAAGAGTTCAAAAGTTTGGATTTGGATGCGATTAAAAAAGACATTGTTGACTTAATGACCACATCTCAGGACTGGTGGCCGGCGGATTATGGTCACTATGGTCCGTTTTTCATTCGTATGGCATGGCATAGTGCCGGAACTTATCGTATTCAGGATGGAAGAGGTGGGGCAGGATCAGGAACACAGCGCTTTGCTCCCCTGAACAGCTGGCCGGATAATGCCAATCTGGATAAAGCACGTCTGTTGTTATGGTCAATCAAACAAAAGTATGGCAGAAAACTATCCTGGGCCGACTTAATGGTTCTTACAGGCAACTGTGCTTTGGAATCAATGGGTTTCAAAACTTTTGGCTTTGGCGGAGGTCGTGAAGACGTTTGGGAGCCGGAGGAAGATATCTACTGGGGTTCAGAAAAGGAATGGTTAGGCGACAAGCGCTACAGTGGTGACCGTGAGCTTGAAAATCCTCTTGCCGCAGTTCAGATGGGCTTAATTTATGTGAACCCTGAAGGCCCGAATGGTAACCCTGATCCAATTGCAGCTGCCCGCGATATTCGTGAAACATTCGCACGTATGGCGATGAACGATGAAGAAACAGTTGCCTTAATTGCAGGTGGTCATACTTTCGGAAAGACTCATGGAGCAGCTGATCCGGGCAAATATGTTGGCCGTGAACCGGCTGCCGCAGGCATTGAAGAACAAAGTTTAGGCTGGAAAAACACCTATGGTACAGGGAATGCAGGTGATACCATCACCAGTGGATTGGAAGGAGCATGGACTACAACCCCGACCAAATGGAGTAATAACTTCTTCTGGAATCTCTTCGGTTATGACTGGGAATTAACCAAAAGTCCGGCTGGTGCAAACCAATGGATCCCAAAACACGGCATGGGCGCTAACTCCGTACCTGATGCTCATGATCCTTCAAAACGTCATACTCCGGTGATGCTTACAACCGACCTTGCACTCCGATTTGATCCGGCATACGAGAAAATATCGAGACGCTTCCATGAAAACCCGGATGAGTTTGCCGATGCTTTTGCACGTGCATGGTTCAAACTGACTCATCGTGATATGGGACCACGCTCAAGATATCTGGGAAAAGAAGTTCCTTCAGAGGAACTAATCTGGCAGGATCCAATTCCTGCGGCCGATTACAAACTCATTGATGATAATGATATAGCTGCATTGAAAGCTAAAATTCTTAATTCAGGACTTTCCATTTCACAGTTAGTATCAGTAGCATGGGCTTCCGCATCTACATTCAGAGGATCAGACAAACGTGGCGGTGCCAATGGTGCGCGTGTTCGTCTGGCACCTCAGAAATACTGGGAAGCAAATAACCCTGCACAACTTGGCAAAGTTCTTGATTCACTTGAAAGCATTCAGCATGAGTTTAACAATGCTCAAAAAGACGGCAAAAAAGTTTCCATTGCCGACCTGATTGTTCTTGGCGGTTGTGCGGCAATTGAAAAAGCGGCAAAGAATGCAGGACATAGTCTAAATGTTCCTTTCACTCCAGGGCGTACAGATGCTACTCAAGAGCAAACTGATGTAGAATCTTTTGCAGTTCTTGAGCCACTTGCTGACGGTTTCCGCAATTATGCTAAATCAAGAACGATCATTTCAACTGAAGAAATGCTGATTGACAAAGCACAGTTATTAACACTGTCTGCTCCTGAAATGACGGCACTGATCGGTGGTTTACGTGTCTTAAATACCAATTATGATCAGTCGCAGCATGGTGTTTTCACAAAAAACAATGAAACATTAAGCAATGATTTCTTTGTAAATCTCTTAGATCTAGGTACTACCTGGAGTGCTTCTTCTGATTCTCAGCAGGTATTTGAAGGCCGCGACCGTAAAACCGGAGAAGTGAAATGGACAGGCACCCGTGTTGATCTGATTTTCGGATCCAACTCAGAACTTCGTGCATTAGCTGAAGTTTATGCCTGCTCAGATGCTCAGGGTAAATTTGTTAGTGACTTCATTGCTGCATGGAATAAAGTAATGAACCTCGATAGATTTGACTTAATTTAAGCTCTATAATAGAGTTTGTCCTGAAAGGTGGCCTGTTTTTACAGGCCACCTTTTTTATTTTGTAGTCCTGAATCTCAGAAATCAATCCATACATTAAAAGAAATCAATATCTTCACTCTCCAAGCAAGCCCATTTCATGATTGAAAATATCATCAGCCAATATAAACTCAGCCCTCATCCTGAAGGTGGATATTACAAAGAAACCTATCGCTCGGAAGGAATAATTCCTGCTGCTGGATTAGCTGAAAGATTTTCAGGAGCGCGGAACTTCAGTACTGCCATATATTTCCTGCTGCTTAAAAATTCATTTTCCGCATTTCACCGCATCAAAAGTGATGAATGCTGGCATTTTTATGAAGGCGATAGCCTGCATGTGCATGTGCTGCACCTAAACGGCAGCTACGAACTGATTCGTCTGGGTAAGAACCGTGAAGAAGGTGAAGTATACCAGGCCATCGTTCCTGCCGGAGCCTGGTTTGCTTCAGAAACAAGAGGTGAATATTCTTTTGTTGGCTGCACAGTAGCCCCGGGCTTTGATTTCAGAGACTTTGAACTTGCCTTTGCTGCTGAATTAATATCAGAATATCCTGAATCTGCTGAATTATTTCAGAGACTTTGCCGTCAGTAAAAAATCTTTAAATTACAGTAAACTTAATACACTGATTTTGTCCATGAGAGTTCTAACATTTATCCTGGCTGCGCTTTTATTTCAAACAAATGCTTTTGCTCAAAAAAGTACTCAAAGGGCAAAGAACATATTGATTATTTATTCTGATGACCATAGTTACCATGCCTTAGGTGCTGCAGGGAATAAGGAAATTCTAACCCCTAATCTGGATAAACTGGCAAAATCCGGATTAATGTTTACACAGGCCCATGTGATGGGTGGTCATCAGGGTGCAGTTTGTATTCCAAGCAGGGCGATGCTTCTGACCGGCCGGTATGTGAACAGATTACCCGGTGATGGAAGTACCATCCCCGACAGTATAGTTAGTCTGCCGGAAGTATTAAGAAAACAGGGTTATAATACCTATCATACCGGTAAATGGCATAGTGATAAAGCCTCTCACAGCCGCATGTTCAGTACAGGAGGTGATATATTTTTTGGTGGCATGCATTTTCCGAAATTTGGCGGACAGGAACATCCAACAGTTTATCTTTTTGACAGTTCGGGTGTTTATAATGAAAACCGTAAGCGGGTCAGCGATACGTATAGTACAACACTTTATGCGGATAATGCCGTACGCTTTTTGAGCAGTTCAACAGCAAAGTCAGGCCCTTTTTTCTGTTATGTGGCTTTTACCTCGCCGCATGATCCGAGAACTCCTCCAGAAAAATTCTCGACGATGTATGATCCGGCAAAAATTTCATTGCCTGCAAATTTTCTTACAAAACATCCTTTTGATAATGGTGATCTGAATGTAAGAGATGAACAATTATTACCTGTCCCACGAAATCCGGAGGCCATAAAAAAAGACATTGCACTTTATTATGGGATGGTCAGTGAAATGGATGCACAGGTTGGGAGAATTTTAGAAGCACTGGAGAAAAGCGGGCTTAAAGAAAATACCTTAATCGTTTTTGCCGGTGATAACGGGCTGGCAATGGGTCAGCATGGCTTACTCGGCAAACAGAATCTGTATGAACATAGCATCAGGGTACCTATGATTATGTCGGGCCCGGGTGTACCTGTCAACAAGAAAACGGATGGATTTACTTACTTGAGTGATATTACACCCACAATAATAGATTACCTGGAAGTAAAAAGACCATCGACTGTAGAAGGGCGATCACTATTACCGGTTATTCAGGATCCGGCAAGAAAAGTCAGATCATCAATTTACAATGTTTACGGACACTGGAGCAGAAGTATTAAATCGGAGGATGGATTTAAACTGATTGTGTATAATGTAGATGGAATTTCAACAACACAGTTATTTAATCTCAAAAAAGACCCCTTAGAAATCAAAGACCTTTCCAGGGAGCAGGCATACAGTGAAAAAATCACCCAAATGAGAAAGCTCTTGAAAGAACAAATGGCAGCAGCATTTGATGATCTTAATATTGATCTGCCTGATTGGGGAAGAAAAAAAAACCAGAGACCTCGCGGTAGCTGATTTAAAACTGATTTATAAAAAATTCATTCAAAATGAAGTTCAAGACATCAAATAGATATATCTATTCCATAATCTGCTACCTAATACTTTTCTCGATAAGTACTGCTAAGAGTCAAAAAATACCGCTACCTAAAAAAAGTCAATTAATTTGGCAAGATGCAGAACTTACAGCCTTAATTTCTTATGATCTACATGTTTTTGATGGGAAAAGATATAATCAGGCTCAAAACAGAATCAATCCGATTGAAGATTACAATATTTTTAATCCCACAAAACTCGACACCGACCAATGGGTTAGGGCAGTCAAAGAAATGGGTGGTAAGATTGCCATTTTAACAGTAACGCATGAAACGGGATTTGCCCTTTACCAGTCAGATGTGAATGCCTACTCAATGAAGGCCTTAAAATTCCAGGATGGGAAAGGAGATGTTGTTCGTGATTTTGTGGCTTCATGCCGCAAATATGGAATTTTACCAGGGTTATACATTGGTATACGCTGGAATTCCAATTTCGGAGTTTTTGATTTTATGGTGCATAATGACAATTCTCTATTCGCAAAAAACAGACAAGAGCATTATAATAAGCTCTGTGAAAAAATGACTGAAGAACTAATGTCTAGATACGGTGAACTAGCCATGGTTTGGTTTGATGGCGGAGCACATGGCCCGGAACTGGGCGGTCCTAATATCCTGCCTATTGTAGAGAAATACCAACCCAACATCATTTTCTATCATAATACCCAAAGGGCAGATATTCGCTGGGGCGGAAGTGAAAGCGGCAAAGTCAGTTATCCATGTTGGGGAACCTATCCCTTCCCCTACTCCCACTCCACAAACCAAAAAGAGATCTTCAAAAATGACTTTCAGTTACTCAAAGAGGGCGATCCTGAAGGGGAATATTATATGCCGGCAATGAGC
The DNA here is from genome assembly GCA_964616525.1 of uncultured Sphingobacterium sp. Classification (GTDB taxonomy): domain Bacteria; phylum Bacteroidota; class Bacteroidia; order Sphingobacteriales; family Sphingobacteriaceae; genus Daejeonella. Next base: position 24,286 of record CAZTRY010000011.1, read on the forward strand.
GATGCCCCATTAAGGGGTTTTAATGGTCGGCATGAATGGTTTTGGGAGCCTGGTGATGAAGATTATATTCAACCTCTTGAGAATCTGATGGATATGTATTATGGTTCCGTTGGCAGAAATTCAACCCTAATATTAGGATTAACACCAGACGCTGAAGGTCTTATTCCACAACCTGATGTTAGTAGGTTGAAAGAATTTGGAATGGAGATCAAAAAGCGCTTTTCTTCAGCTCTTGGAAGGGTTTCAGGAAAGGGTTCAAAATATGAACTAAAATTAAAATCTTACCAAATGATTGACCATCTGATTCTTATGGAAGATATTGCCCATGGTGAACGGGTACGGGAATTTATTATTGAGGCCAAAACCAAAAATGGCTGGCAATTGATCAGCAAAGGGTCAAGTGTTGGCCATAAATTCATAGCCAAATTTGATCAATTAGAAGTATCAGCACTAAGGTTGAATATTTCCAAAAGTCTTGCTGATCCGATAATCAAAGACTTTTCAGTTTATAATTCCTCCTCCAATCCTTAATTTCAGAATACTATAGTTTATTAACCCAGGTTTAGCCTAATTAACCAGATCAACATTAAACTATCTAAAGATTAATATTTGGCCACATAAATTGACTGTTTATTTTACTTAAAAGTAGACATAGATAGTAAATCACATGTTCTATTCAAAGCTATCTGTGTCTAAAATGAAGGTTTGTAGCTATAAAATGCTATGTTTCTATGTGGTTTTTTAAGTATTATTCCAGGGTCACATTAATTAACCAAAAAATGCAAAATTCTGCAGGCATTACCCTTGCTCTTATCATTCTTATCTGATAGGGTTCTAATAAGAACCGTATGCTTTTTATCTTCTAATTCATTATTGAGCATCACATACCAGGGAAGATGAAGCCCCCCACTCCATTGAGTAAAAAGATCAACCTTTTTATAAGGAGCCCCGTCAATGCTGTATTCGATCATCCCGGCATCAGGACCGGAAGCAATACATATACCTATGGCCTTCCCGGTAAAATCAAGCTTCATTTCAGCACCTGATACTTCAGCAAGCATTGCCGGAATATTAACATAGCGCTTTCTGGTCGAAGCACCATCCTTTGGAGACCATTTCTCAACAAAGCTCCAGTTAATCACATTTTTAGCCTGATTAACTGGCAGATAGCGACCGGATGTATAACTGAAGCTATCCAGAACTTTGGGTAATGGCCGGGATGCAGGTTCAGGGCTGCCTGAAGCAGCTAATGCAAAGGCATCATCCAAAAATACATTGATTGATCGGGCATAGATCTCATGACCGAATGGAGAAGGGTGTAAATCCTTAAAATCATCCTTCCAGTTAAATTCGCCGGCAACAATCCGGTCACTGATCTCTCTGGCAAGATGAATACTGTTTACTTTATATCGTTCAGCAACCTTTTCGTGATTAAGAATAACCTCCGGCACGGCCCCATTTTTATAAATTTCAAGTTTGGGTGGATCAATAAAATGCAGCATCACCACATCCATATTGGGATAACGACTTAAGGCATGTCTGATAATGCCTTCCATTCCCCTTAACTGAGCCCTTCCATCAAAGCCATTCACTTCATCATTTACTGCAGCTTCTTCAAAAAACAAATCAATCGGTCCTTTGGAAAGCACATCCTGTTCCAGCCTGAAGGCACCGGGAGTACTCCCTGTAGAACTGATTCCTGCATTAATAAATTCAAAATCTGTATCGGGAAAACGGTTCTTTAAATAGTCTTCTATTTTCCCGCGCCAGGCCCCATGCTCTGTAATTGATCCGCCCATGAAAGCTACCCTGCCTTTTTTCTCCCGACTAAACTTGAGATAGCTATTATGCAAACTTTGACGATGAATATGGTATTTGGATGGAGAAATAAAATTAATTGCTGCAGTAGTATGCTTACCCGGAGCTTGAATAACCTGCATTAGCCTCAGAGAATCTGCAATCTGCTGGTATAATTCATCCGGCCATGGTATCTGCTTACCTGTACTTTTATAAGTTGGCATTGCGGCGCCCTTTTTCTTAAGCTCATTAGTCAAAAGCACCGCCATCTCTTTTAATTTATCAGTTTGTAATATAGAAAGATCGTTTTTCTCTCCGATATCAGCCTGAATTTCATAAAGTTCAAGTTTACGCGCCTTGTGAAAATAAATAAGCTTCCAATTCCCTTTGCGAACAGCAGAAGCCCAGGAAATTCCTTTCAGATTGATCGTTGTCCAATTATTTGGATAATGCCAAAGCAGAACTTTTTCATTATCTGTTTTATTCGAATCAAAAAGGAAAGGGCTGATGCTTTTTCCATCAACCTGCTGTACAGTGCTGTATTTCTTGAGTCCTGCCAATTCCAACACAGTTGGAAAAAGATCATCAATTCCTACGTATTGATGATTGGTACTGGCTTTAGCTATTCCCGGTCCGGCGGCAATCATCGGAATACGAATTCCCCCTTCATACAAGGATCCTTTCCCCATTTTTAACGGCAAATTTTGAGTATGTGCCAATCCACCTCTGTTCGGTGTAGTTGTTAACCCGCCGTTATCAGAAAGAAATAAAATATAGGTATCATCAGCTATTCCTTCAGCATCCAGATAATCCATCAGATCACCCAAACTTTTATCCATACCTTCAATCAGAGCTGCATAACGGGCTTCTGTATCCGACAAACCCTTATCGATATAATGCTGATAAAATCGTTTGTCTTTACTGAATGGCAGATGCACTGCATAATGCGACATGTATAAAAAGAATGGCTTTTTATTTTTCTTATTGGAGGATAAAGCAGCAATGGCCTCTCTTGTCAGAGCCTCGGTTAGATTTAAACCCTGATCTGCATACTTATCTAATCCCCTTACACCCCAGGTGGTATCATTGGGATTATTCCGGTACCGGTCTTCTGCCAGAAAACTTCCCGGATGACCGGCTGCCGTTCCGGCAATATTCACGTCAAAACCAATCTGTATTGGATCTGAGGCAGGTGTTCCATAAGGCGCAAAATGGGCCTTACCGCAATGTATATTGAAATAGCCTGCCTGCTTTAAAAGCACAGGAAGTGGAGTCGCAGTAACGGTATTGTTAATTCCTTTCGCCACAGCAAGTCCGTTATGGTTCCAAACCGGGGGAATCAGAACACTATCCGGATAATCGGTAGGTGTGTTCTTTTTCACATTGGTCCAGTTAGTTATTCCATGTCTGGCAACATTCATACCGGTTACCAGACTAACCCGTGTTGGTGTACAAACTGAATTAGCATAGGCACTACTGAATTTCATCCCACGTTTGGCAAGACGCTCCATATTGGGGGTACGATAGGTCCCGTTTAAAGCACATGATTTAAACCAGAAAGGTACTGAAGTATCCTGCCAGCCCATATCATCAACCAGGAATACGATGATATTCTTTTGTTTCTGCTGGGAAAAAGCTTGCAAAGTGATGAATGATAGCAATGCAATAAAAAGGGAGTATCTGATTTTAAGCATGTGACTAAATTAAATAATAAAACCAAATGATGACACCAAGACAATAAATATCAACAAATAAAACTCAAGGTGGTATAATTTCAATTCATGAAGAATATTGGATAAAAATTGCTTACAATTTTTCTATATTGTCGTTTAAATTTAATTCTAATTCCTAAAATGTTCAATTTGCCAGGACAAGCTATAAAACAATATTTAACATCATCAGGCCTCTTTGTTTTATTGTTCCTTATTCCATTATTTACGATAGCACAGGAACAAAAATCTAAACCAAACATCATTTACATCTATGCTGACGATCTTGGCTATGGAGAGCTTGGCAGCTATGGTCAAACAAAAATAAAGACTCCCCATCTCGACCTAATGGCAAAAGAGGGAATGCGTTTTACACAACACTACAGTGGAGCACCTGTTTGTGCACCATCCAGAAGTATATTGATGACAGGCAAACATTCAGGACACTCCTATATCAGGGGGAATTACGAATTGGGTGGCTTTGCTGATAGTCTGGAGGGCGGACAAATGCCCTTGCATGAAGGAGCCTACACGATTGCTAAAATGCTCAAACAGAGAGGTTACAACACAGGGCTTGTCGGGAAATGGGGAATGGGGGTTATAGAAACAACCGGGAGTCCGCTGAACCATGGCTTCGATTATTATTATGGGGTTCTTGACCAGAAACAGGCACATAATTTTTACCCTACACATCTTTGGGAAAACGACAAATGGGATGCATTGAATAATCATGTATTCAGCGTTCATGGAAAAATTGATCCAAAAACTGCTACCGATGCCGATTTTGAAAAATTCAGAGGCAAAGATTATGCACCCGCAAAATTCACTCAGAAAGCACTTAGTTTTATTGAAAAAAACAGCAAAAAGCCTTTCTTTTTATACCTGCCCTATACCCTGCCACATCTGGCTTTGCAGGCTCCTGAGGAATATGTCAGGAAATACATCGGCCAGTTTGATGAAAAGCCCTATTATGGTGAGAATGGTTATTCCCCTAATAAATATCCTCTTTCTACTTATGCAGCAATGATTAGCTTTCTGGACGACCAGGTTGGTATCATTATGGACAGGATAAAAAAACTTGGACTGGATGAGAATACAATCATTATGTTTTCAAGTGATAATGGTGCTACTTTCTCCGCAGGAGTTGACACAAAATTTTTCAACAGTGTTTCGGGCCTACGCGGATTAAAAATGGATCTTTATGAAGGTGGAATCCGTGTACCATTCATAGCCCGATGGCCAAATCATATAAAAGCGAATACCCTAAGTGATCTTATGTCTGTTCAATATGACATCATGCCTACCCTCGCAGAGTTGACTGGCTCCCAAATACCTTCAACAGATGGAAAATCACTACTTCCGGAATTATTAGGTAAGAAAACAGAACAGAAAAAGCATGAATTCCTTTATTTTGAATATCCGGAAAACGGAGGGCAACTGGCTGTCAGAATCGGAAACTGGAAGGGTGTAAAAAGAAATGTGAGAAAGAACCCAAAAGGAACATGGGAACTTTATGACCTTAAAACTGACTTATATGAGCGCAATAATCTCGCGGATAAAAATCCTGAGATTATTGAAAAAATGAATGCTATTGTTAAGCGGGAACATATTCATCCCCATATACTTGACTGGGAATTTATTGATCCGAAAATTATCAGAAACTAATTTATTTAAAAACAAACCTGGAACACCAAAATATGAAATATCGCCTTTTAACTTTATTACTGATTCTGGCAGTAGAATCCTTCGCACAAAAGCCCAACGTGATCTTGATTTATGCAGATGATTTGGGTTATGGTGATCTTAGCTGCTATGGTGCAAAATCTATAAAAACACCAAATATTGACAAATTAGCAAAACAGGGAACAAGATTCACCAGAAGCTATAGTACTTCAGCAACCTGTACACCTTCACGATATTCCTTGCTCACCGGCCGTTATGCATTTCGCCGGAATGATACCGGAATAGCCCCTGGAAATGCTTCTGCTTTAATTAAAGGCGGACAGCAGAGCGTTGCTTCAGTGTTCGGCAAAGCAGGGTATCAATCAGCAGTAGTAGGTAAATGGCATTTGGGCCTTGGTGGTGCCGAAGGCCCCAACTGGAATGGGAAGATATCTAACGGACCACTGGATATAGGATTCAACTATGCTTTTCTAATTCCGGCGACCGGCGACCGGGTACCTTGTGTTTATGTTGAAAATGATCGCGTAGTGAATCTGGATCCGAAAGATCCTATAGAGGTAAATTATGTAAATAAAATAGGTCAATGGCCAACAGGAAAAGAAAATCCGGAACTTTTAAGAATGAAACATTCTGACGGTCATGATAACACAATAGTCAACGGGGTAGGCCGAATAGGATACATGACCGGCGGCACCAGCGCCCTTTGGAAGGATGAGGATATTGCCCAGCGAATTACTGACAAAGCAAAAGAATTTATTTCAAAGAACAGCCAAAATCCATTCTTTCTCTTTTTCTCTACGCATGATATTCATGTTCCGAGAGTACCTAATTCCCGATTCCTGGGCAAGAGTGGCCTTGGAAACCGGGGCGATGCCATTTTGCAGTTCGATGATTCAGTTGGGCAGCTTATGAAATTATTGGATTCGCTGCAATTGAGTTCAAATACCATGGTTATTCTAACAAGCGATAACGGACCTGTTGTGGATGATGGCTACCAAGATGGTTCAAAAGAAAATATTGGCAAACATAAACCCGCAGCAGGCTTAAGAGGAGGTAAATACAGTGCCTTTGAGGCCGGTACCCGGGTTCCATTTATTGTCAGGCATCCATCCGTTAAAGCAGACGAGACCTCCGGTGCATTGGTATCGCAGATTGATTTTCTGGCAACAATGGCCGGACTTACAAACCAGAAATATGATGTAGCCTCAGCATCAGACAGTCAGAATCAATTAAAAACCTGGCTGGGTACTGATACCAAAGGGAGAGCCCATATTATCGAGCAGTCGGGCACTTTAAGTATTGTACAAGGCAACTGGAAGTATATTAAACCAAATAAAGGTCCTGCTTACAATCCCAAAGTCGATATAGAATATGGTAATGATGAAGCAGAACAACTCTATGATCTGAGCAGAGATCCTTTTGAAAGATATAATCTCGCAACTTCTGTTCCTGTAAAATTAGCTGAATTAAAAAATCTGTTACAAAACGAATTATTAAAAAAATAGGACTCCAAGGTTTTGAAATATTTTCTATCATGACCACAAATGGCCAATGTCACAATGTGATTCCATTTACCAATCTGGAAATTTAACATCACACCCTTTTGGCAAAATTAAATTTTAAAAAAAATGTAATTTCTATTCATTATAAACTGTTTATTTCTCATATTTAATAGTATTGAACTAAAATTGCAGAGGTATGCAGACCCAGGAACAAGACACTGAAGGTGATAAGCGTTTTCATAAAAACGATCAATTAACTATCCCTATCTATATCGACATCTCAAAGGTCACTACCTTTCTCTACCTCGCATTCCTGATACAACTGACATTCAATCTTTTAGTAGTCTATTTAACTGAAGCAGGCTATACCAATTTCTATGGATTTAAAAAATTCTTCTTTGATGATGAAGAAAGCATACCGACTTTTTTCTCTTCTTTTAACCTTCTTTTCGCCGGTATTTTATTAGCCCTGATTGCACATTTTAAGTCGAAGCTAAACGATCCCTTTTCTACACATTGGAAGATCCTTTCAATCCTGTTTATAATCTTATCAATCGATGAAATTGCAGGATTTCACGAAATGACTATCGACCCCTTGGTTAGGGCTTATCAACTTCATGGTTACATGAGATTCCCCTGGGTTATTTTGGGAGTAATTTTCATGGCCGGTTTTTCCATGTACTACTTTCAATTTCTAAAAGCCTTACCCAAACCCTATATTAAAGGTTTCTTTTGTTCATGTCTGATTTTTTTAAGCGGCTCCATTGGTTTGGAAACTATAAGTGCCAAAATATTTATCAATCTTCAGCAAAGCCCCAAAGATCTGATGTATAATTTGGTGACAACTATGGAAGAGAGCTGTGAGATGATTGGGATAATCATGTTCAACAAGGTCCTGCTTTCATACCTGAAGTCAATGAATATTCCGATTAACTTCTATTTCAAAAACAGTCACTAGCTATAAATCACTGTAAAGGATTAATATTCTCCAGAAAAAACTGATCACTGAAGTTGACCAGAAATAGCTCCTTGTTGGAGCGGGTGACCCCGGTATAAAGCCATCTCAGGAATTCAGTATCCAGCATTTCATCGGTAAGATATCCCTGATCTATAAAAACAGCAGGCCATTGTCCGCCCTGCGCTTTATGGCAGGTGACAGCAAAAGCAAATTTAATCTGGAGGGCATTATAGTATGGATCCTTTTTTAATTCCTCCATCCTGTGTTTTTTGTTTTCGATATGCATATAATCCTCCAACACAGCTTCATAAAAGCGTTTATTGTCTGCATTTGAAAGGCTTGGTGTTTCTGAATATAAGGTATCCAGCATTACCTTGCAGCTCAACGGTTCCTCGTCGGGATAATCCAGCAATTCAATGACAAGTTCAGCAAAGCGGAAACCATACTGCTCCTCGACTCTTCTTACTTTCCTTATTCTGGCAATGTCGCCGTTGGCAATAAAATCACCGCTGTTATCCTCCGGTTTCAACCAGAAATAATTATTACGAACCACCATAATATGGTCACCGCCGCTCAACTCCTCTTCCCGGTACAAAATCCGGTTACGGATATTCTGATTGTAAGCATTTGCATTTTTATTGGAACGGCAGATCACAATTGTATTTTCCATTCCATACTTATCATAGGCATAATTCAGGCCTTCAATAAGGCGTTCACCGGTCATTCTGAAAATATCCTTATATCCCCTGATCTTAAATTTTGGAAAAACCTGTTCTCCTTTTCGAATCAGCTCACGGAGTTTAGTGGCATTGAAGAGTATTCCGGATTCCTTTTCCTGACGAACTACATCAGTCAGTTCATAAGTTAAAACATTCAATTGAAACTGATCGGAAACAAATTGTTTGTTCAGTGCCGGACTAATTGCCGAACCGACAGGTAGCAATTGTGCCGTATCACCCACCAGCATCAGTTTACAGTTTTTACCATTGTAAACAAAGGAAATCAGATCCTGCAATAGGCTTTGGCGACTATAATCATGCACCTGATCAGAAATCATCGATGCCTCATCAACAATAAATATGGTATTATCCATGATATTATCACCCAGCACAAAATTCATTTCAGGACTTGCTGCAACCTTCTTTCTGTAGATTTTCTTATGAATTGTAAATGCTTTTCTACCTGAATAATTACTGATTACTTTGGCTGCACGGCCGGTTGGCGCAAGTAAAACTGATTTTAACTTTAACTTGGGAAGCACTTTAACCAGGGCACTGATCAATGTAGTTTTACCGGTCCCTGCATAGCCTTTCAGAATGAAGCATTCATCAGGGTTTACTGAATCAAGAAATTTCTCAAGCAAAGCAAAAACCTCAGTCTGTTGTGCAGTGGGTATATTGCCAAAATTTTGCCTGATAAGTTCACGGATATACATTCCCGCAAATTGCAAATAATGAATCTATTTTTTTTCAAAAGCATAAACAGGCATGAAAATAATTAAAGCAGTAAATCTGCAGTATGTGTAAAATATTGCCAAGAAACTATATTTTTGTTGTTGATGATCAAATTACTACACTTAGTTGACAACAGCTTACAATCACAAACGGCAGCGAAGTGCGATCTCTTGATCCATATTGGTACCAGGAAACTTCAATACGCCATCATTGATAAGGTAAGAGATGAACTTAAAGCTCTTGTAGAATATGAATTGCCTGAGATAAGTAATCTGGCAAGTTTGATGTTTGCGATTGAAAAACTTCCAGAAACTCAGCGGGAATTTAAATACCCTTTCAGTAAGATCCGGATTTCTGTCGATACTTATAAGTTTACATTCATTCCTGAAGAATTATATGATAGTGAGAAAGAGCAGGATTATGCAAAATTTATCAATCCATCGGTGTCAGATCTGATTCTGACGAACAGGATCAAAAGCTCAAAAATCAGGAATATTTTCGCTATCGATACAAATTTCAATAACGCTCTAAATCATATTTTTAATAAACCACGAATTTACAATCAGGCAAGTTCATTTATTGAAGGGATTAAAAAAACCAACCCTGACAGAAATGCTGACTGTTTATTTATTGATTTTCATAAGGATCATATACAGATCGCTAGTTTAAAAAAATCTGAGTTGGTCATGTATAATATGCTCGAATGTATCAATCCTGATGAATTTAACTACTATCTGTTAAATTCAATTGATTCATTAGAGCTTGATACAAACAATACAAAAGTGATAGTGTCAGGAGATGTGGTATCCGGAGATGATGAATATTATCAAAGGATTCTCAAATATTTTAGTACACCTGTGTTTGCCGATAGCCGATTAATTGTTAAACATCCTGAAATATTCAATCAGGTAAGTCCTCATACCTATTTTTCATTAATTAGTTTAGACGAATGCGAATAATAGGCGGGAAATTAAAAGGCCTGCGTTTAAACCCTCCAGCCAAATTACCCGTCAGACCCACGACCGATGTTGCAAAAGAAGCCCTGTTCAATATTCTTTTCAACCAGTTTGATTTTGAAAACATTCGGGTTCTGGATCTTTTTAGCGGGACTGGAAATATTTCACTAGAATTTGCATCAAGAGGAGTACCTCATATCTGCTCGGTTGACCGCGACTATGGTTGCTATAATTACTTAAAAACATTGGTGAAACAATTCGATCTGCCGGCAATAAAACCGTTCAAGGCTGATGTATTCAAATTCCTGGAATCTGAAACAGAAAAATATGATCTGATATTTGCTGATCCACCCTATGACCTACCGCAAATCAATATAATTGCATCCAAGATTTTTGATCAGAAACTCTTAAATCCCGATGGATATCTGATTATTGAACATCCCAGCATGAAAAAACTGGACAATCATCCAAATTATGTTGAACAGCGAAAATACGGTTCATCTTCATTCAGTTTTTTTCGCCAAAAGCAGGATGAAAATGAAAATGATTTAATTCAATAATGTTTAACTTTAATCAAAAGGCAAGAAAACATTTTCTTAAAACACACAGATTAATTTAACAAATCGATCCGCCACTGGCGGAAATAACTATAAATCCTATGAAGATCGCCCTTTTTCCAGGCTCTTTCGACCCGGTTACAAAAGCTCATGTTGATATATTAAAACGTTCTTTACCTCTTTTTGATAAGGTTATCATCGGCATAGGCTTAAACAGTACCAAAGCTCCCTACCTTAGTATCGATACCAGAAAAGCAATGCTCAGAGCCATATTTGCCAATGAGCCTAAAGTTGAAGTTCAAACCTATGAAGGACTAACAGTTGAATTTTGTAAAAAGATCAATGCCACATACATGATCAGAGGAATTCGGACTGTTTCAGATTTTGAGTATGAAAAGGCAATCGCACAAATGAATCATGCACTGGTACCTGAAATTGAAAGTATCTTTATCGTCAGTAAACCGGGGTATTCGTCCATAAGTTCGACAATCGTTCGCGACATCTTAAGAAATAATGGGGATGTGAGGCAGTTTATACCGGAAGAAGCCTTTAGTTTAATCAACCCGAATTCGAAAAAGTAAATAGGTAATAAAATACGATCATAATTCGTCAGTCAGAACGCCGGAGACAAAATAGTCTGATTGTTGAAATCAACATTATTCTGCATGAATCCGAATTAAAGGATTAAAAAGTTTTTCAAAGCTTAGCACTATGAAACGCCATGATTCTATGTTTATATGTTTTGTCGTACTCAGGTTAATCAATTCAAAAAATCAGAATTCAGCATTTAGTAAATCCCTGATCAAAGGATAAGTATTCTGTCTGATCATCATTAAATCACCCGGAGCCAGCCATCGTACATCTGTGATTCCTTCTTCAAGCTGAGGGATTAATACCTTCTGATTAACAGCGCTCATCCGGTACCAGGAAGTTTTCTTTAATATCCTTTCTTTGTTTATTTCATAAATATGATAGGTATTGCAGATCTTATCTCCAAGACTATCAATATAAATTCCACACTCTTCTTCCACCTCGCGGACTGCTGCTACTTTAGCTGTTTCTCCACTATCCAGTTTCCCCTTTGGCAAATCCCATTTTCCATTCCTGAAAATAAACAAGAACTGATTCTCTTCATTACCCACAAGTCCGCCTGCAGCCTTTATAATTTTCATTGATTGCTTAATTTTCTTGAAATGCAGCTTAAATTTTTTGCTTAAAAGGAGAAAGATCTTAGGGCTGTTAAGCTCTCTTACCTGTTCATAAAATTTAAAAAAATTGAACTCTGAAGGTTTAAGTTCCTGATAATCTTGAATATCTGAAGGCTGAGAATCTGTAAGGATTAAAGCTACTTCGTTGATATAAATTTTATAAATTTGAGCCATGATTAATAAGAGTGAGATTGAACAAAAAGTAGCTGAATTTTTGCTGCAAATTAAAGCAATTAAATTACAACCCAACAATCCATTTACATGGGCTTCTGGTTGGAAATCCCCTATTTACTGCGACAATCGCATCACCTTATCGCATCCGGCTATTCGTACCTATATCAGACAAAAACTTTCTTCTTTGATTCAGGAAGAATTTGGTTCTGTCTCTGTCATTGCCGGGGTTGCAACTGCCGGTATTCCGCAGGGAGTTCTGGTGGCACAGGAGCTGGGGCTGCCATTCATTTATGTGAGGGCAAAAGCCAAAGAACATGGCAGAGGAAACCTGATTGAGGGTGAATTTTCACCGGGACAGCGGGTTGTTGTTGTTGAAGACCTGATCTCAACCGGAAATAGCAGTTTACAGGCTGTTCAGGCACTTCGGGAAGCCGGTTGCGAAGTTGCAGGATTGGTTGGAATTTTCAACTATGGCTTTGACGCTGCCGATGAAAATTTCAAAAAAGCAAGGTGTCGTTTCTTAACACTTTCTAATTATAATGCTCTGATCAATTATGCTGCTGAACACAGTTTTGTATCAGCAGAAGATTTGAAATTATTAAGAACATGGCGTGAAGACCCTCAGAACTGGGGGTAATACCTTAGAAAGCTAATCCTAATGATATGACGAACATTGAAAGTACAGTATCAATTGACAGGTCAATTTCTGAAGTATTTGACTTCCTTGCCGACCTGAACAACCATCAGCAGCTGATGCCTGAGAATATTTACAACTGGTCGTCAACAAAGGATGAGGCACGCTTCACCATACAAAATATGGCAAAACTGGCGTTAAAAGTCTCCTCCATTACAAAAGACAAGGAAATTGTTGTCAAACCATCCGAATCTGCACCATTTGAACTGGAATTAAAATGGACATTGCAGGATCTTGGTGATGGAAAAACAGAAGCCAGATACACCATTTCTGCAGATCTGAATATGATGATGAAAATGATTGTGTCCGGTCCGCTGCAAAAACTTGTAGATCATGAAGCAAGTCAGTTGAAAGCTGTTTTGTCAAAATAAACATATTTGATTGTATCTGTGAGCCTGTCCGGCAGTACAGATCTTATTAACCCAGCTCTTTGCTTACATTGCACCTGGACAAAGTATCAGTATAAATTACTAGTATACAGACATTTAGTCAGTTTGAATTGGAAATAGCATGACAATTTTTCAGTTCATCTGTATTATCTCATAATGGCAATCAATTTGAGGATATACTGATACTATGAATCTAAACAATTTCACCATCAAAGCACAGGAAGCCATTCAGAAAGCTTCCGAAATAGCAGGCGGCAATCAGCAGCAGGCTATAGAAACTGCACACATACTGAAAGGACTTTTAAGTGTTGATGAGAATGTGATCAGCTACCTTCTGAAAAAATTGAATGTCAATATTAACCGGATTTCTGAAGTACTTGACGCTCAGATTCAAAGCTTTCCAAAAGTCAGCGGGACAGAGATCTACCTTTCTTCAGGTGCCAATTCAGCGCTGCAGAAAGCGGTTTCCTATTTAAAAGAATTTAAAGATGAATTTGTCTCTGTAGAACATGTTCTTTTGGGACTACTTGAAACAGGAGATAAGGTTAGCTCCATATTAAAAGATGCGGGTGTTAACCTAAAAGATCTGAAGAAGGCGATTCTGGAGCTTCGGGGAAATACAAGAGTGACCGATCAGAATGCAGAAGCCACTTATAATGCTCTGAATAAATATGCCCGCAATCTGAATGAATATGCAGAATCGGGTAAGCTTGATCCAGTAATCGGGCGTGATGAAGAGATCAGAAGGGTTATACAAATCCTTTCAAGACGAACAAAGAATAATCCGATCCTGATTGGGGAGCCTGGTGTGGGTAAAACTGCTATCGCAGAAGGTATTGCCTTTAGAGTAATACAGGGTGATGTTCCCGAAAATCTGAAAACTAAAACCGTTTTCTCTTTAGATATGGGGGCTCTCATTGCAGGAGCAAAATATAAAGGTGAGTTTGAAGAACGCCTTAAAGCAGTAATCAAGGAAGTAACACAGAGTGACGGGGAGATCATCCTTTTCATTGATGAGATCCATACACTGGTAGGAGCCGGTGGCGGAGAAGGTGCTATGGACGCTGCAAATATTCTTAAGCCGGCTCTTGCTCGCGGAGAATTAAGAGCTATCGGAGCAACCACCCTGAACGAATACCAGAAATACTTCGAGAAGGACAAAGCATTAGAGCGTCGTTTTCAAAAGGTAATGGTTGATGAGCCAAGCACTCAGGATGCAATTTCTATTCTGAGAGGCTTAAAAGAAAGATATGAGACCCACCACAAGGTAAGGATCAAGGACGAAGCTATTATTGCTGCTGTTGAGCTATCTCAACGCTATATTTCAGATCGTTTCCTGCCCGATAAGGCTATTGACCTTATGGATGAGGCGGCTTCTAAACTGCGCCTGGAAATGGATTCGGTGCCTGAAGCAGTGGATGAACTGGATCGCAAGATCATGCAGCTGGAAATTGAACGAGAGGCCATTAAACGAGAGAACGACGAGAAAAAGGTAAAAGAACTTTCTGAAGAAATAGCAAACCTTTCAAGCGAACGTGATTCGCTCAAGGCACGCTGGAAGGCAGAAAAAGATCTCGTAGACGCGATCAATAACCAGGGAGAACAGATAGAAACCTTCAAACTTGAAGCAGATCAGGCTGAACGTGCAGGGGATTATGGCAAGGTAGCTGAATTGAGATATGGTAAGATCAAGGAAGCGCAGGATAAGGTTGAACAACTGAAGCAACAACTGGCCGAAACTCAGGTGGATAACCGGATGCTCAAAGAAGAGGTAACCTCAGAAGATATAGCTGGAGTAGTTTCGCGCTGGACAGGGGTACCTGTTACAAAAATGATCCAGAGTGAACGTGAAAAACTACTGCATATGGAAACAGAGCTGCATAAACGTGTTGCCGGTCAGGATGAAGCAATCGAAGCTATTTCTGACGCTATACGTCGTTCACGTGCCGGATTGCAGGATAAACGGAAGCCAATCGGCTCATTCATATTCCTTGGAACCACCGGGGTGGGAAAAACCGAGCTTGCTAAAGCATTGGCAGATTACCTGTTCAATGATGAACACGCGATGATCCGGATTGATATGAGTGAATATCAGGAGCGACATGCTGTTTCAAGACTGATAGGTGCGCCTCCGGGATATGTGGGATATGATGAAGGCGGACAGCTGACAGAAGCGGTAAGAAGAAAACCATATTCAGTAATTCTTCTCGATGAAATAGAAAAAGCGCATCCTGATGTATTCAATATCCTATTACAGGTACTGGATGATGGAAGATTGACAGATAACAAAGGGCGTTTGGTTGATTTCAAAAATACAATCATCATCATGACCTCTAATATTGGATCTCACCTGATACAGGACAATTTTAAAGATCTGAACGAAATAAACAGAGATGAAGTGATTGCCAAAACAAAGACTGAATTGTTTGAGTTATTAAAACAAACCATCAGGCCTGAGTTTTTAAACCGGATTGATGAACTGATCATGTTTACCCCTCTTAACCGGGATGAACTTAGAGACATAGTAACACTTCAATTCAATGGGGTACAAAGTACACTGGCTGAGATGGGTATTGAAATTGAAGCTTCAGAAGAAGCACTAGACTGGCTTGCACAATTAGGATACGATCCTCAATTTGGAGCACGTCCATTGAAAAGAGTCATTCAGAAGAGAATATTGAATGAATTATCAAAAGAGATCCTTTCTGGAAAAATAGATAAAGACAGCAAAATCAAACTGGATGTATTTGACAATCACTTTGTATTTCTGAATGCAGATAAAGTTTAATCCTGAATTTTTAATGCAAAAAGCCGTGCAGATTTAAGTCTGCACGGCTTTTTTGTTAGGATGTAATATCCGGTTAGAATGAAGTAAAAGTTTATGCAAGTTTTACATTAACTGCACTTAAGCCTTTTTTACCTTCTTCAACATCAAACACTACTTTATCATTTTGTCTTATATCCTGTTTAAGTCCGCTTACGTGAACAAAAATTTCTTTGCCATCCTCTAGGGTAATAAATCCGAATCCTTTGGACTCGTTGAAAAATTTTACTGTACCGGTTTCCATTAATGAATAGTTTAGTTATTTAATTTGTTAAGTGTTTATGCAAATTACTTATTTATTTGCATAAATAAATATATAAAAAACAAAATTAAATCCAACTAATTTAATTTTTCATAGCCAAAATAAAATCGATCAAATAATATCAGTCTATTTCTCCTTTAAACACTTATTTACAATATCTGTCAATATTTTTTCCTTTTCAAAGAACTCAGCCAATAATTTAAACTGGTTTTTTGTTCTATCGAGGTTTTGTTCCGGGTAAGTGATAGGATAATAAATACTTCCGTTCAAATAATCACTTAAAAACCTGATGGCCTGCATATAAATCAGGTACTTTCCGGAAAAAAGGATCAAATCCTTTTCAACTTCTGTCAAAATGGAGCCCATTTCATGTAAATAACCTCTGACAATAGCCTCAAAGTATTCAATACGAATAAAAATCTTATCTGTATCCGGCTCATTTTCTGAAAACGCACAAAGGTAGGTGCGCATCATATCGCCCAGATCAGAAATAAATTTTCCGGACATCATCGTATCCAGATCGATAACACAGATTCCCTTCATACTATCCCTGTCAAACAGCATGTTACTGATTTTGGTATCATGATGCATGGCGCGATCGGGAAAATCACTCGAATTCTTAAATGAATTAAAATAGTCTAGAATAAATGAATATTGTTTCGCCTTATGAATCTCAGTCTCTGCCTTTTCCCTTAATGGTTCAGTGGTATTCTCAAGTGCTTCAGAAAATTGCCGGTAGCGTAATCCCAGGTCGTGAAAACCCGGAATAGTTTCTATCAGCTGGGAAGCATCAAAATCTGAAAGCAACCTGTTTAACCTCCCAAACTGCATGGCAGCCTCATAGGCCTGATCAGGATCACTCAGGGTATCGAATGAAACCGAATTTTTAATAAATTCTGTTAGCCTCCAGTAGATATTTCCCACATAGGCCATTTCCTTACCATCCATGGTTGGAATGGCACCCACAAAAAGATATTCAGGATTATGCTTTTTAAGATAATCTGAAAGCAGCTTCACATTGGCTGCAATAATTTCAGGCTCCTTAAAAACATTTCTGTTAATGCTTTGTAAAATGTATTGTTCTGAACTATTTTGAATACTAACTAACCAGGTAGAATTGATGTGCCCCGTTCCAAAGGGTTTATAATTAACCTGATCAGCCTGAAATCCGTATTCTGTAAGAACTTGTTCGATGAGTTGTTTATCCATTATTGATTAAAACGATATTTCTTTGATTAATATTCAGAAGATGGCTTTTTTAAGACCAGCACTTTATATTTTGCATAAAAGTAAATAAATGAAAAAATTGTCAGACCCAGCCCGGCCACTGACAATCCGATAACACTATTGGAAAAGAAGGTCACCCAGTTCAGCTGAACCTTAAAAATTTCTTTACTAAGCATTACTCCTACACTTCCTACATAGCCGAAAGAGTCCGCCAGATAGATCAGAAAACCTACGTTCCCGGTATGTTTAAAACTGGCAATCATGCGTTCAAAAAACACGGAATTAAACGGAATATAGACCATATACAAGCCAAGTCCAACCAGAGTCATCCACCATACAGGTTCCAGTGTTCCGCTTATAAAAAGAAAGGAACATACTCCAGCCAACACAAAACCTATTCCGATAAATATATGCGAAAGCATAAAAGCCTTAAAACTATCCTTAATCATCACCATACTTCCGATGAGCACCAGAATAATTATGGTTATTGGAGTTTCTGTCCTGGCAAAAAGGTCTGGTTTATCAAAAAAGCCCATTTCCTTCCACATCTCTGCACTGAAATTATCGCGCATATCCCTGAAAATAGTAGCGAAGGTATAGATCAGAATACAGGCTGCAAGTCCGGGTAAAAACATCCTGACAAACTTCCTTCGGTCGGCAGCCAACATCGGCACCCTGTTCATCCTGTAAGCAATATCTTCATCATCAGGTGCAGGAATTCTCTCAATGAGATAAACAAAAAGCAGTAATGGAACTGCAAAGACTAATCCGGTATAAAAAGGCACCCAAAATTCAGTTATAGTAAAGTTCAGCATTAACCAGGCTCCAACTGTTTTCACAAAACCGGAGGCAAATATGAAACTTACAGCGAGCGTTGCACCAATAAAATCAGTACTCCTCCGACCTTCAACATAGGAGAAAACAACTCCCCATAACATTCCCAAAGGAAAACCATTGATGAACAAAAACAGGATATTATATGGAGCTGGAACCAGGGCAAAAAACAGCCAGCTAAGCCATGAAATAAGTGTCAGGATAAGTATAATCCTTCCCCGCCCATGTCGTTTCAGTTCTGATATAAATTTAATTCCATAAAACTTTGCGAGCATATAACCCAGCATCTGAGAGATCACCAATACAGTTTTATAACTATACCCTGCGATTGTCATCCCATCGAAAGTAGCAACAGTAAAAGATTTCCGGAATCCAAAAACCATGGTATAGGTCAGAAAAACAGTAATGGCTGCATACAGACCTATCTGAAGGGAATTGCCCTTAATATGTGCAGGTTTAAATAAACTCATTGCATTGCCGGAGCATCAATTGGATTTCAATAAGGCGGAAGGTAATAAAACCTTTGACAATGCAAAAATCCGATCAGCTAATTTCTTAATATTCAGAAATAAATGTGAAAACAGCTTGGACTTTAAATTAATAATTTTCAATTCAGGATGAATTGTATACCTTCATTTCAGGATATAAAGCCTATAACATGAAAGGAAGATTCTTAAAGCTGTTAATTCTACTATTTCCTATTGTCAATCAGGTACTTGCACAGGAAAAACCACTTCAGATTATCATGATTGGGGCTCATCCTGATGATTGTGACATCAAATCAGGTGGAACTGCTGCTCTCTTTGTAGCAATGGGACATAAAGTTAAGTTTTTATCTGTCACCAATGGGGATGCCGGCCACATGAAAGAAGGCGGTGGAATGCTTGCTCAAAGAAGGCTGGAAGAAACAAAGGAAGTTTCAAGAAGATTAGGAGTTGCTTATGAAGTATTGGATAATCATGATGGAGAACTGCTTCCGACTTTAGCCATCCGCATGGAGGTCATCAAAAGGATCAGGGAATGGAATGCAGATGTGGTTATTGCCCCAAGATCAAATGACTATCATCCCGACCACCGTTATACGGGAATATTAGTACAGGATGCCGCATTTATGGTTGGGGTCCCAAATATTGCTCCCGACACCCCACCTCTGAGAAAAAACCCGGTATTCCTTTATTTTCAGGATAATTTTAAAAAACCTAATCCCTTTCAACCGGATATTGCGGTTGATATCTCAAGTGTAATTGACAAAAAAGTTTACAGTCTGGATTCCCATCAGTCGCAATTTTATGAATGGCTTCCGTGGATAGGCGGCTATGAAGATCAGGTTCCAAAAGGAAAAGCAGAGCGATTGGAATGGATAAAGAAATTGAGGGGAAGTGGCATCAATCCTGCTGTTAAAAGCAGTCTTGAAAAATGGTATGGAACAGCAAGAGCTAGCCAGGTAAGCTATGCCGAATCTTTTGAAATCTGCGAATATGGTAGCCGGCCAAGTGAAGAAGACATAAAAAGATTATTCCCGATGCTGGGCAAATAATCATTTCAGAATATTATTCCGGCTTCGGACCGCGTTTATAAATAATCAGTCCGTTGAGGAAATTCCGCAGAATCTGATCGCCGCAAGGCTTAAAATTCTCGTGCTCCTTATTCCGGAAAATTGCTCCTAATTCAGCTTTAGTAATTGAAAAATCTACCAGTTTAAGTATATCAACAATTTCCTGATCGTTCAGCTTGAGCGCGACCCGAAGCTTTTTCATTATGTCATTATTACTCATATCAATTATCTGGAAACCTCGATTTTGATTTTTTTATTTTTAATCTTTTCCATTTTAAGCAGTTTAACTACCTCATCAATTTTATTCCGCTTTACAGCAGCATAGGATGAAAAATCCTGAACCTCTATCAAACCCAATTCATCCTTATCCAATTTACCCTTTTTCATTAAAAGGCCAACAATATCAATCTTATTTATTTTATCTTTCCTGCCTGCCCCAAGATATAAGGTTGCCCAGTCTGTATTCGCCGGAATGACATCCTTTTCAGGTAAGTCTTCGGCTTCCATTTTATCTGCAAGAAAAGATGGACGTTCAGACTCTGTAAGAATTACATAGGCTGTCCCGCTTGAATGCATCCTTGCAGTTCGCCCATTTCTATGAAGAAATGCCTCTTCATTATGAGGCAGCTGGTAGTGTATCACATAATCAATCTCAGGTATATCCAAACCTCTGGAAGCAAGATCAGTAGTGATCAAGAGCCGGTAGCTGCCATTCCTGAATTTCAATAAGGCCTTTTCACGATCCTCCTGTTCCATTCCACCATGAAATACCCCATGATCCAGGCCCATATCCCAGAGTAAAGCGCTTATCCGGTCGACCGCTTCCCTGTGATTACAAAAAACTAAAGCTGAACCATTCCTGATTTTGCAAATCAGGGAGAATAAGGTTTCAAGTTTATCGGCAGCTTCAGAAATCACTGATCTGATCTTCAGATTTGGAAGGCTGTTGGTATCTTTTAAGAAATCAACCTCAAGAGGCCGTACGAGTCCGGTAAAGAGAGGTATCCTCTCCATCTTCGTTGCAGAAGTCAATATTCTTCTTGTAAGGTTTTTAAGACGGCTGATTATAAAACTCATATCATCTTCAAAACCATATTCCAGAGCTTTATCAAATTCATCCAGGACCAGGGTATGGATGTCATCCGGGTTAAAATTCTCATTCCGGATATGGTATGCTATACGCCCGGGAGTACCAATCAGTACTGCAGGTGCCTGGGTCAGGTTATTTTTCTCAGTCCTGACCGGATGCCCTCCATAAAAACAATTGACTTTATAGCCGGTGGCCATGGCTTTAAAAACCTGTTCAATTTGCAAAGCTAATTCTCTTGAGGGGACAAGAATCATTGCCTGTACCCCCCGCTTTGAATCGTCAAGTCGTTTTAACAGAGGAATTAAGAAAGCAATAGTTTTTCCTGAGCCGGTAGGCGATAAAATAATGATGTCTTTATCAGCTGCAGCATCTATTGCAACACGCTGCATCTCATTCAGGGATGCTATTTTTAAATTCTTTAATACCTTTTCAATCATCTTCCTATCAAAATTCAAAGGTAATGCAAATATCCTCAATCAATTGGGTCATTTGGACTTAGTTCTTCGATATAAATTTCATAGTCAATCCTATGGATCAGCCTATTTTTCTCTATTTTCGTAAACAAAATATCAATCATTCAAGACTATCCTATTTTCAAATGATGAACAAAAATATAATCCCAATTTGTATACTTCTTCTAAGTATTTTCCTGACTTCCTGTCAATCAAATTCAAAACCGCTTGCAACGGGCACTTCTGATAGTATTCCATCAGGTCAAACCATTGAAGAGGAAATATCAGCGGAGCCTGAAAAGGAAGAATCACAACAAACAGGAGGTAAAAAGGCTGGTGCGGCAGAGATTCTAGCCAGACCTCAGGTACCCATTCTTTGTTATCACCAGATAAGAAACTGGGTTTCAACCGATGGGAAAATGGGGAAAGATTATATTGTACCTATTGCAGAGTTCAAGTCGCAGATGAAGATGCTTGCTGATAGTGGCTATCAGACTATTTTGCCGGACCAGTTATATAATTATCTTGTTTATGGAGCCAAATTACCAAAGAAGCCAATCATGTTAACCTTTGATGATACCAAACTGGATCAGTATACAAACGCACTCCCTGAATTGAAAAAATATGGTTTTAAAGGTGTATTTTTTATCATGACTGTTTCTTTGGGCAAACCAAATTATATGAGTAAGGCTCAGGTAAAAGAACTTTCGGATGCCGGACATGTCATTGGTTCGCATACCTATGACCACCAGAATGTAAAGAAATATCAGGGTGAAGATTGGGTGACTCAGATTGAGAAACCTACAAAAACACTGAAGGAAATTACCGGAAAAGATGTGAAATATTTCGCCTATCCTTTTGGCTTGTGGAATAAGGAAGCCATCCCTGAATTGAAGAAAAGAGGATTCACTTCTGCCTTCATTCTTGCAGAAAAAAGGGATGAAAATGATCCATTATTTACCATTCGAAGGATCATTGCAAGCGGATACTGGAATACCCGTACACTTCATAACAGTATTGTAAAAAGTTTTTAATTTGTAAGTTCGAATCAAGCTAATCGATATATTTATAGATTATAAAAGATAAAAAACATGAAAAAACTATTTCTATTAACACTGATTACAGGACTATTTTTAAGTCTTAATTCATCTGCTCAGCAGGACAAGAGTAAAAGGCCAAGTCCGCCTGCAAAAGTTTCAAAAACTCTTGCTTCAGGAGCTGAGATTTCAGTTGATTACAGTCAACCCTCTTTAAAAGGAAGGGCATTATCAGCGCTGGCCCCTGTTGGAAAAGTTTGGCGTACCGGAGCAAACGAGGCTACGGTTTTTGAAACAAGCAAGGATGTTAAAATTGAAGGAAAAACATTACCTGCAGGCAAATATGGTCTTTATACTATTCCGGGAGATCAGGAATGGACTATCATTTTCAGTAAGAGCTGGAAGCAATGGGGAACTGTTTATAAAGAAAATGAAGATGCATTACGTGTGAATGTTAAGGCTGGAAAATCTTCTGAAAATACAGAAGTATTTACTTTTGACATTGCTGACAACGGAAATGTTTCTATGCTATGGGCTGATACTAAAGTTGTTTTTAAAGTTCAATAAAAAAGTTTCTTATATTAGAAGGGCTTAAGTTTAATTACTTAAGTCCTTTTTTTATGTCCATTTAGTATGAGCTTATCCGGAAACTGATTATGAAGACTCTTTACCACTTTACCTTACTCTGTTTAGTTTCACTCATCCTGCTATCTTCCTGTAAACCAACCAACAAAACAAATTCTAAAAAGAGAAGTACCGAGTATCTTCAAAATGATTTCAAACCGGATGAATTTTATCCGGCCGGGCAGGTCGAATTACAAATAAAATCAGATGGTTCAACCATGTATGGATTTGCCTATACAGCCGATGGGAAGGGTCCGCATCCAACCGTGGTTTTACTGCATGGATTACCCGGCAATGAAAGGAGTCATGATCTTGCCCAGAACTTAAGGCGTGCAGGATATAATACCATTTATTTCAATTACCGGGGAGCATGGGGCAGTAAAGGAACATTCGGTTTTCAGAATGCCATTGATGATGCAAGTGCGGTGGTTGATTTTCTTACAGATAGCCTGAACAGGGAAACTTTAAGAGTCGATACCTCAAAAATAGCCTTTGCAGGCCACAGTATGGGTGCCGGAATAGCACTTATTGCCGGATTAAAAGATCCGAGAGTTAAATCAATTGTCGGGGTTTCGGTATTTAATCCTTTCACCCTTTTACAGGGAGAGGGTGCAGAAGGTAACCTGATCGGGCTCAAAGAGTACCTTTTAACTCTGGGTATGCTTAACTGTGAGCCCAACAAATTTCTCGAAGATATACTGGCCAGACTTGATTCCTATGATATCGAATCACAGGTTTCAAAATCGAATAAGGCAATCCTGGTTCTGGACGAACACCAGAATAATACCTATTTCTCAAAATTTAATCCCAGGAAAAATTTTGACTACAAGATCTGGAACACAGACCATGCTTTCACAAACAAACGGATTGCTCTGGCAAAAGAGATTGTTAATTGGTTCGATGATACCATGAAAGACAAAGCAAATACCAAGTAGAACCTGTTTATTTGATATCTTCTATTTTAAAAACCTTACCATTAAAATCAAACTCATACCCTATTTTCTGCCACAT
Source organism: uncultured Sphingobacterium sp. (assembly GCA_964616525.1). Lineage (GTDB taxonomy): Bacteria > Bacteroidota > Bacteroidia > Sphingobacteriales > Sphingobacteriaceae > Daejeonella. Next base: position 48,283 of record CAZTRY010000011.1, read on the forward strand.
TAATTTTGTCCCTATTGGCGAAGCTGCAGAAATTGCGAAATAGTTTACTCCCTCCACCTGCATCTGCCCGCGACTTATTGCGATATAGAATTTACCGAAATTTGTTATAACCAAACTTCCTGTTTGAACAATATCATAATGATTTTTTTGCTCAATCTGCATCAGAATTAACTTTTGCATTTTAGCTTCTTCCATTTGCTTCCTGTTTCTATCGATTTCCTGCTGCATCATCTCCCTTCCAGTTTCATACTTGTCACCAGCACTACTTTTTGTATCATCATTCGATGATTCAATTGCTGCATCAATAGCCAGCTGAGCAGTATCTATACAATCCTGAACATAGTTCAGGCACTCCTTATAAAGTTTATCTTTTATCCCCGTCATTTTTGCAAAGAAGCATAATTTTTCAGGATTAGCGAAGTTTAAAGCAATTTGAAGGTTTGAAATCAGGAAGATTTAAAAGCAACAGATAAGGATTAGAACTTCAATTTCTTCAAAATCCGTTTCCCACGACTTTGAACTGCAGCAGAACCATTCTTAAGCAGGAACTTAACCTGAGAATGGAGTTCCTCAGAAATCCAGGACTGTTCCTTTGTAAAATGCAGTAAAATATCCATGCAATTAACTTTCACAGCTACAGGTGTTTGTGAATCAATCAGCCAGTCAAAAGTAATCTCTATGATCTGTTCCTGATGTCCCCCTATCATTGGCTTAATTCCTGCCGGCGATTCTGAACCAGTCAGATACATCATAATCTTAGTAAAATGACGCTGACAACTACGGTTCTTTTGGATCAGATAAGCTGAAATAAAATCAGAAAGAAATGGAAGCAGATCATCCCACCTGTAATAAAGAATCTGCTCAAGAACCCAGGATGCCCTGAATGCAATTTCACGATGAGGGGATAAGCTTAAATGAATCAGGTCAGCAGGTATACAAGTTTTGTCAAGAGCGATCTTTATTGCATCGGCTTTGCTCAGGGTTTTTGATAGTCTGCTGAATAAATTATCCTTGTCCATTTATGAAAAATTGAGGATAAGCCAACCTTCCATACAATGATTGGCTCATGTTTAAAATACAGCATTAAATCCGTACCTTTGCAATTTATTTTAAATACATGATTACAGTATCTAATCTTTCACTTCGTTACGGAAAACGAACTCTTTTTGAAGAAGTAAACTTAAAATTTACTCCCGGGAATTGTTATGGTATAATAGGTGCCAATGGTGCCGGAAAATCAACTTTCCTGAAAATTCTTTCCAAAGAGATCGACCCTAGCAGTGGCTCAGTTTCCTTCACCCCGGGTGAAAGAATGGCTGTTCTAACCCAGAATCATTATGCTTTTGATGAGTTTCCAGTTATTGAGACTGTGATGATGGGTCATAAAGAGCTCTACAGTATCATGAAAGAGAAGGATGCACTGTATGCTAAAGAAGATTTTTCTGAGGCAGATGGTGAACGGGCAGGTGAACTGGAGAATATTTTTGCCGAGATGGATGGGTGGAATGCAGAGAATAATGCTGCCACCATGCTGAGTAATCTGGGTATCAAAGAAGAATTCCATTATAATTTATTGAAAGACCTTGATGGTAACCAAAAGGTACGGGTACTGCTTGCCCAAGCATTATTCGGTAAGCCTGACATTCTCTTACTGGATGAACCTACCAACGATCTTGATATTCAAACCATTGCCTGGCTCGAAGATTTTCTTGCATCCTATGAAGGAATTATCCTGGTTGTTTCTCACGACAGACACTTTTTAGATACTGTTTGTACCCATGTAGTCGACATTGATTTCAGCAAAATGAGTATCTACACCGGTAATTATTCCTTCTGGTATGAATCAAGTCAGTTAGCATTAAAACAACGTTCTGACCAGAATAAAAAGACTGAAGAACGGGTTAAGGAACTACAGGAATTTATCCGTCGTTTCAGTGCCAATGCATCGAAATCAAAGCAGGCAACAAGTCGTAAGAAAGCATTGGATAAAATCAATATTGATGAGATCAAACCGTCAAACCGTAAATATCCGGCAATTCTGTTCAATCATCAGGGGCGTGAAGCAGGCGATCAAATCCTACAGATTGAAAATTTGAAAAAAGAATTGAACGGCGAAGTGTTGTTCTCAGGCATCAACCTGATGGTCAATAAGGGCGATAAAATAGCTGTTCTATCTGAAAACAGCTTAGCGACAACTGCATTTTATGATATTTTAACAGGAAGAGACAAGGATTACAAAGGCTTGTTTAAATGGGGAGTAACCATTAATATAGCTGATATTCCTAACGACAATTCAGCATATTTTAAAGGCAAGGATACTAACCTGGTCGACTGGCTGCGTGAATATTCTGATGCAGACAAGGACGAACAATTTATCAGAGGTTTTTTAGGACGAATGCTGTTTTCGGGTGAAGAAGTTTTAAAACAATCATCTGTCCTTTCGGGCGGAGAGAAAATGCGTTGTATGTTTTCCAGAATGATGCTGCAACAGGCTAATCTTTTGTTATTCGATGAGCCAACAAATCACCTGGATCTGGAATCGATCACCGCACTTAATAATGGCATGAAGGATTTCAAAGGAGTGATCTTATTCACCTCCAGAGATCATGAGTTAACAGAAACTGTTGCGAACCGAATCATTGAATTAACTCCGGGCGGAATCATCGATAAATTAATGACCTACGACGAATATATTAACAGTGATGTTGTTAAGCAACAACGTGAAGAGCTGTATTCTTTGGTCTAATACCTGATAATGATCATAAAAATAGCCGTTGAGTTCGTATTCAGCGGCTATTTTTATTAATATAATCTCGCCCGCTTCCTTAATTCTGCAATTGGCATCGTTAGCATTCTCCCCACAGGCTTTGTACCGCTGTAAGTAATTACTTTCAATTGTTTAGCATCAATTGGTGCGGTCAATGTAGTCATGTATTTTGGGTAAAATCTGTCTGGGAATGAATTGTCAAATGAATAATAGATATCCAGTCCTTCGAGCTCAGTACTCAAATCAATCGTCAGTTTGTTATCTGCAGTTTTACCGGCCTTAAATATAGGATCATAAACAGCAGGAGAATATTTGGTATCAGAAAGATCAAGCCGGCCAAAATGATGCTCAACTCTGCTAAAGAAATCAGGCCAGTCTTTCTGCTGTGCCGGAGACCATACTGATTCTGCAATTGCAAAACCTCTTGGCCATGTCATGTACTCTGCCTGCCTGATATTATAAACCTGCTCAGTCCATAAATTCGCCTGCCCTCCCTTGATGAATTGCGGATCAACTCCTTCAGGAACAGGCTCAAATTCATAGGATTTACTCAGTCGTAATGATGCATAAACCCTGGGCTCAGATATTTCGTCAGACTGCATATAATCAAGATATGCATAGGTTGTAGGGCTCATAACCACCTCATGCTTGTTCTGTGCTGCTTCTATTCCATATTTCATTCCCCGCCAGCTCATTACTGCAGTAGAGGGACTAACACCTCCCTCCAGGACCTCATCCCATGCCATCATTTTCTTACCTTTTGACTTCACAATCTGTTCAACTCTTTTAGTAAAATAACCCTGTACCTGCCTGATATCTTTAATACCTTCACGCAACATTAAAGCCTTGATCTGCTCATTCTTCTGCCAGAAATTTATTGGAGCTTCATCACCGCCAAGGTGGATATACTCAAATGGAAACAGATCAGCCAGTTGCGTAATCACGGTATCCATGAAACTGTAAACTAATTCATTTGCCGGACAAAGCGTATTATCCAGTAAGGCTGTAGGTGGTGCGCCTCTCGACCAATCCATAATCTTCTCACCTGATCTTACTTTATACTTCATGGCCTCAGGAGTACATGATAATTCAGGGTATGAGGCAATGGCTGCAAGACTATGTCCCGGAACGTCCACCTCAGGTAAAATATTGATAAAACGATCTTTTGCAAACTGAACCAGCTCCCTGATATCTTCCTGTGTATAAAAACCGCCATAATCACGGATCTCATCTGCTTTTGGTGGTATAAAATCACCAAATTCCCCTACCTTTTTAACATTCCATGCACCAATTTCAGTCAGCTTAGGAAAGCCCTTTATTTCAATTCTCCAGCCTTCGTCATCAGTAAGGTGAAGATGAAGCACATTATATTTATAACGTGACATTGCAACAATGTATTGTTTCACCTCTTCCTTGGTAAAAAAATGCCGGGCAACATCGAACATTAAACCTCTCCATCCAAGCTTTGGATAGTCAGTAATTTCAACCGAAGAAATCTGCCAATGGACATTCTTTACAAGTGTTTTACTTTCTATTTCTTTTGGCAATAGCTGCAGCAAGGTTTGTACACCATAAAATAAACCCGCAGGCTGATTTGCTCTGATTGTTATATGCGAACTGCTGACTGAAAGGTGGTAACCTTCAGATCCAAGTTTCTTGTCAATAACCGTGTTGAGGAATAACTTAACTGAAGCGTTTTCAGCACTGCCTGCATCAGATACATGAAAACCTGTTGGAACAGACAATCGTTCTTTCAAAAACAAAAGGGTTTGCGCTAATTCCGGGGCTGCAGAAGAATAAATAAGAATATTTTTTGGCAGGTTAAAATGCCCTGTTCCTTTATGCATTTCGACCGGTTTAGGAATAATCGAAATTTCAGGATTAAGTACCTGGCCGAATGATTTAACTGAAAAGAAAAAACAAACTAAAAATTGAATACAAAACTTCATTAGAATATATCTTTTTGAAAACCGAATACCAGTAAAAAAGCATTATTACCATGCTTAACTGTCAATTATTACTGTTTAAATTATCCTGAAGGCAATTTATATAAATTATCTGAACCCGATATAATGATTCTGTATCCGGATCCATTTAATTGAACAGAGGGCACAAAAAAGGCCGCATCCTCAACGGGAAGCGGCCTTCAAAAGCAGATGTATAACTAAATTTATCGGATAGTTACAGCCTTTACAAATTGTCCGTTAGCATCAAAATGAATTGCGTACTTGGTTAAGTTAGCATCAATCAGTACCAGATATCCTTTCAAAGTTCCATTAACTTTCAGCTCGAATGCTTTCTTGAATACATAATTGGGATAGGTAGTACTTAAATATGAGCTTGTATTTGAAGGCAATGCAGTAGCCTCAATTGACCTTCCCTTAGCATGTCCTGCAGGTAGTTGAATGCGCTTTATAAAAGCATTTGATGTTGAAAATGATGTAGCATAAAAATCAACATTTTTACTAATCAATACTATACTCTGATCTTTATTTACAAAGGCATGTACAAGGGTATCAGCAGGGTAAGTAGAAGACATATAGGTCTTTATTGCTGTTGAAATAGCACTAATGGCAAGGGTATCACGTTGTTTACCATCCCTGTTATCAAAACAGCCACCGGCATGCCAGCCGCCTCTGCCTTTCATATTTCGTCCTTCCCGTAATTCAAGAACTTTAACAAAGTTCCCGCTGGCATCAAATTTTATTGCTACAGGCTTATCATTAAATTGAACGACGACTACATAACTTTCTAATGCAGATGTGGATTGATTTGCAATCTGGTAAGCTTTCAAAAAGCTATTACCTGCATAATTTGCACTTAAATAAGTGGTAACAGATGCAGGAAGTGAACTTTGCTCTATCGGAGATTTTTTATTCCCTTTTTTACATGCTTCCATTGCATATAAAGAATCTGTTGTGGTACCAGAACCTTTAATTGCAGTGGTACTGGCGATAGTGATTGCTTCCAGTTTTGCGAACTGAAGTTCTTCATCAAGTGAAAGGGTATTATCTTTCTTGCATGAGCTAAGACTCAAAATAGCCATACCAGCTACCAGTATAGCACTTTTAATGTGTGTGTATCTTTTCATATCTGTGTTTTTTTATGTAAACCTAGAGACTCAAGATGAAGAACAGATGATTTTTGATCTTTTTTTAAAATAAATAGAAAAATATTTTCAAAGCTATCCTGAACCAGAATAAAATTTAATTTTTCCTCCTTGCCTGATCATCTAAAAAGAAAAAGGGCATTGCCAATGGCAATGCCCCTCCCTTATTAGGTATATTGTATTAATGACCTGCGTGTCCGTCTGCACCATGAGCATGACCATGTGCCAGTTCCTCATCAGTGGCAGCACGTACGGAAATGATTTTACCGATAAAATGCAGGTCCTGTCCAGCCATTGGGTGATTAAGATCTACAACTACAGCCGATTCAGTCACCTCATTTACCTTTGCCCTGTACTGATTACCTTCATTATCCTGTAATGGCAGAATTGATCCGATTTCTGGCATATCCATTTCTACAAACATTTCCAGAGGAAGCTCGGTGATTTTGTTTTCATCTATTAAACCATAAGCATCTTCAGCTACAAGATGAAAATCATAAAGATCTCCAATATTCAAACCTGCCAGATTTTCTTCGAACTTTGGAAGCATCATTCCTACACCGTATAAAAATACCAATGGATTTTGCTCATCAGTCTTTTCTACAAATACTTCCTGATCATTTTCTTTTGTGTAAAGATCATAGGTTAGCGCAACAACGCTGTTTGATTGAATTGTCATTTTAATAGTTTTAAGTAATAACAGGTTTGGGATTTTTAATCCTATCCCCCCGGCGTTGTATTTGGGTTATCGATTTGTTTAATTGCTTCAATTGCCTCTGTTACTGGCAGCAGACAAGTTTTATTCCGGCAAACATAAATTTTTGTTTCTGCTGTAAACCTGTCCGCCAGCAAAGGTAATGTTCCTGAAGTTCCTCCCAAAAGTATTTTGTTAGGAATATAATATTTTTCAATTTCCTTACGCTTTTCTTCCGCCTCAGTTCCGGTAATTGCAATCTCAAATAATCCAAAAACATTGTTTAACAACAGAATAGCCCAGTTTGAATAGGCCGAACCGTATGATTTGATATGTGGATGAACATTCCGTAACATTCTTAAAGAAATTTCCTGATAGTACTGATGATCAAAAAGATAAGCAAGTTTATACAGGTTATTAGCCATTACAGAATTTGAAGAAGGAATCACATTGTCCATAATTTCCTGCTTTCTGGCAATAAGCTGTTCCCCTGTTTCAGGTGTATAAAAGAACATCCCGCTTTCATTATCATAAAAATCTGAAATGGTATAATCTGCCAATTGTTTTGCTTTATAAATATAGCCTTCATCAAAGCTGACTTCATATAATCCTATCAAGCCATCTATCACAAAAGCATAATCATCCAGAAATGCCCCAGACCATTCATCCGGAGAATTTTCAGAAGAATAAACTCTCCTGATTTCATTTCCCGCAATTAGTTCCTTCTGAATAAAAGCAGCACTTAATTTTGCTTTTACAAGAAAATCAGGTTCTCCAAAAACCCGGTATGCATCAGTATAGGCTTTCAGCATCATACCGTTCCAGGAAGCCAGAATCTTGTTATCAAGTCCGGGACGAATACGCCCTGCCCTGAAAGCAAGTACTATTTTCTTCGCTTCCGATATTTTATCCGTCAATTCCTTTTCACTTATTCCAAGCCGGGATGCAAGTTCAGAATCTTCGGAATGCCTCATCAGAATATTTGTTCTTTCTTCCTCCCAATTCCCATCATCAATAATCTGATAATAAATACAAAACAGATCTGCATCATTCTTTAAGGCAACCTTTATCTCATCCTTAGTAAATGTGTAAAATTTTCCTTCTACACCTTCACTATCTGCGTCTAAAGCTGAATAAAAGCCATTTTCAGCTGAAGTTAATTCCCTCTCCACAAAACTCAGGCTTTCATATACTATGTCCTTGTAAATCGGGTCTGGGGTGTATTGATATGCCTCAGAATAGAGAGAAATTAACTGTGCATTATCATAGAGCATTTTTTCAAAATGTGGTACATGCCATTTCCCGTCGACTGAATATCGGGCAAATCCACCACCCAACTGATCATAAATTCCCCCAAATGCCATTTTCTGAAGGGTAATCCTCGCTGCAGTATGAGCCGCATCATCTTTCATCAAATGAGCATACCTCAACATAAATTGCCAGTTGTTCGGCAATGGAAATTTAGGAGCACGATTATATCCTCCATCAATCAAATCAAAAGTCCGCTTCCAGGAAATGAAAATCTCCTCCAGATCCCTTCTGGAAAAAATTATATCTTCTTTGACCGGAACAAGCTGTTCTGTTTGATTAACACCCTCAGTTAGTCTGACTGCATAAGCTACAGCCTCGTCAGGCTTCTCTCTCCAGAAATTGGCGAGATTCTGCAATAAACTCTTCCAGTCATTTTTACGGAAGTAGGTACCCCCATAAATGGGTCTTTGATCTGGAAGACAGAAACAATTTAGCGGCCATCCTCCACTTCCTGTCATTAACTGAACTGCACTCATATAAATCTGATCAATGTCCGGGCGCACTTCACGATCGATCTTGATACATACAAAATGCCTGTTCATGATTTCGGCAACCTCAGCATCCTCAAAACTTTCATGCTCCATCACATGGCACCAATGACAGGCTGAATAACCTATACTTACCAGGATTAGTTTATTCTCAGTCCTTGCTTTTGTCAGAGCTTCATCACCCCATGGATACCAATCAACAGGATTTTCTGCATGCTGCTGTAAATATGGAGAGCTCTGATTCTTTAATCTGTTTGACATAATCTGATATAATAAAGTAAAAATAAGAAAGGCATGATCAATTATAGATCTCTATAAAATTTAATGACCTCTTCATGTTGAAACTTCAATTAAGGCCGTCCTAACATCAGATTTGTTCCTCAGCCATCAAATTTTAAAGAAAAATCACCCAGTGTTAACAGAAAACTTTAATTTCCGCCATGAAACCATGATAATTTTGCCAAAACCCGTAGGGGAATGATTATTAAATCATGATAGTCCGTCCGGCCAAACAGTTCGGACGGACTTCATCACCATTGAAAAAAAATAAATAAACGGATGAAAATTACACATACAGATATATACCGGTTTAGTATCCCCATGGAGCCTTTTACTATCGCTACCGGCACGATGGATTTTGCACAAAATGTTTTTATAAGAATTTATACTGACAGCCATCATTATGGAGTTGGAGAATGCTCAGCATTTCCGATGATTGTTGGAGAAACTCAGGAAACCTGCCTGGCAATGGCCAGAGATTTTGCGGGATTGCTCAAAGGAAAAGACCCGCTTGCAATCGAAGCACGGCTTCAGGACCTTCATAATTTCACTGCACTAAATTCAACCATAAAAAGTGCTTTTGATATGGCACTATATGATATTGCTGCAAAAAACGAAGGAAAGCCACTTTACAGGTATTTAGGTGGAGAGAAGCGAGTTATTGAAACCGACATGACCATAGGCATTGCCGGACCTGAGGAGATGGCCGAAACCGCATTAAAATATCAAAAACAGGGTGCCCGGATTCTGAAAATAAAATTAGGTAAAGACCCGGATATGGATCTGCGCCGAATCAGAGAGATCAGAAAAAAAGTTGGTGAGCAGATGGTTTTAAGAATTGATGCCAATCAGGGATGGGCATTTGATGATGCAGTCAGGTGTTTGAATGGTATGCTGGGTCTTAATATCGAATTTTGTGAGCAGCCAATGCGTACCTGGTTTGATGACAAACTTCCCGAACTAAAACAAAAAACAAACATAAAAATCATGGCAGATGAAAGTTGCTATAATCATCATGATGCGAGGAAACTGATCAATTCAGAATCCTGTGATTATATTAATATCAAATTTGCCAAGTCGGGGGGTATACATGAGGGACTTAAAATTCATCAGATAGCTTTTGAATCGGGTATTCTATGTATGATTGGAAGTATGCTTGAAAGCAGAGTTGCCCTGAGTGCAAACTTACATTTTGCTTATGCCTGCCCTGGAATCAAATATTTCGATCTGGATACCTGTCTGCTTGGGCACCTGGTGGATCCCGTAAAAGGAGGGCTCAGTTATGACGGATTTTTTCTGGACATTCCGGAAAGCCCGGGCATCGGAGCAGATGCTGATGAAGAATTTCTCAAATCCTGCGAAAAGTGGAGCATTTAACTATCCTTAGCTCTGCGAAAGAAAGTTTAAAACAATCTCCTTCTAAATAGTTTTTGAGGCTGTGGTGCCAAAATGATTTGATTTAGGAAAGCAATACCGGTGTGTTATAGGCTGGTTCAGCCCTTTCCTCCGGAGTAGTGCCGGCAAAAATTATCCTTATTATTTAAGGTACATTAGCCGGCAGCTACCTCCTCCGGCAAGGTTTATTTTACCCTGGACTGTATTTCATCGGAACTGGCAGCCCTGCAAAAGAATCATCTGCTATTTGAAATAAACCCGCTTGTCAGTTTTGGCTTTATTGCTTGAGAATTTTCA
>CAZTRY010000012.1:0-17169 GCA_964616525.1 uncultured Sphingobacterium sp.
TCACCGGATGGGAGCTAGCCAGAAATGTGTCCACACGATAGGATAGCTATCGGGACCGGCACCGAGCACATAAGAGTTTTTCAAAAGAAGGTCTTTATACTACATTAAACTCCAGGTAAACTGGTGACAAATAATAATCCTTTCTTTCTGATAACAGTTTCACCGATGGTATGTAGAAATATACCGTTTACTATAAACTATCTTACAATCGTCCCGTTAGTTTTATCTTCATTCATGGCGATAGTTTACATTTTATTTTATAATCGACTTAATCAGTTTTATATCGGTAGTTGTAAGGACCTTCCTCAACGGATTACTGAACATGTCAAGAAGATATTTGCAAAAAGCTTCACTGCAAAAGCTTACGATTGGGAGTTGTACTTGTCCATTACAGATTTGGGATACCAACAGGCCAGGCTTATCGAAATGCATATTAAGAAGATGAAGAGTACAAAATATATCAGGGACTTGATAAAATATCCTCAACTTATCGAAAAGTTAAAAGAAAGATATCCCTAGCTGGAAAAACTGAACAAATTCAGAGCCTGAATCCTGTAAATTATTAAAATTTTATTATGTTTGCATCCCGCGACGTAGAACAAGAAATTGTAAAACGTTTAGATAAAATGCCCAGCTGGCGGAACTGGTAGACGCGTCGGTCTCAAACACCGATAGGAAACTGTGCCGGTTCGATTCCGGCGCTGGGTACTATGCCCTGGAGAAATCCAGGGCTTTTTTGTTTAAGGCTTTGTGGTTTTTATTGGATATTGAAACGGAGTCAAAGACTCCTTTTCATTGAATAATCCGTAGTCCCGCTGCGCTTAAGACTACGGACAGTGGGGTTTAAAACTACGGAAAGGAGCCAATGCTGTTGTCTGAACCATGATTCAGATGATTTATTTGATGATCATGAATCATCTTAATCATGCTAATCAAATAAATCATAGTTCAGACCATATGCAACAACCTGTCAGCAGAGTTTCCACCAATTTGGCTATCCCAATGTCCGAAGAGTTCAGCCTAAGCGCCTTTACGGATTATCCAATGATTAGGAGTCTTCGGACTCCTTGATGAAATAAAGGCTCTACCCAATAAAGCAATTTAGCCAAAGTATCCCCAACCTAATCTCTTATCAGATTATCCTTCACCAACACCTCCTTTGCAGCTCCCAGATCAATCGCTTTTTTAAGTCCCTGAGCACCCTGGTTCAGCTCGGTCATCAAATTGCCGCTAACAAGGATGCCGCTGCTTGTATCATCGGCTTTAACGGCTTCCGTAGTCAACTTCCCAAAGAAATTACCTGAGATCGTGACGTCAGAAGCACTCTTTAATAGTACACCTGAACCAACATCCCAGGTAAATGGATTCTTTTCATTACGGACTCCCAGTTTACCGCGACTATTGCTGAAGTTATTTCCAGTGATGGTAATTCCTCCGGTACCGGGTCCGGCAAGAATAGAAAAATTATGAACCAGAGTAAAGGTATTGGCTGAAACTGAGCATCCCCAGGCATTATTCAGCTCGATGCCGCCACCCAGATGATGCGCAATTACATTGGAGCTGATCGTAATGCCATAACAGAAGCGATTGGCCGGTGAATCTGGTGCCGTCAGGATAATGGCGGTACCCTGGCATTCTTCGATCATATTGCTTGAAATGATAGAGCCATAGGTGTTTTCAACCACAACACCATGCCGCAGGTGATCGTCAATATTATTGCCGGTCATGGTCAGATTAAAACCATCCTTAATTCTCAATGCATCCTGATTTTCTTCAAACTGATTTCCACTCACAACGATATCATGCCCACCGTCAATGTTAATACCTGCTTTTATATTATAGTTAAGATTACAATTGGCAATTCTGGGATTTTCAGTACAATCCTTCATGTTAATACCATGCCCTCCGTTATGATCGATGGTCATGTCGGTAATCATTAATTCCTGTACCTTCTCCATGTAAATGCCATCACCGCTTTGTTTATTTCCGCTGATGCGGAAGCCACTCAGCTCCAAACGGAACAGTGTTCCTTTGTCTGCTCTGACCAGAATTGCCGGCTCTCCTGAAGTATTTTGATTGATCAGATGGGTGGATCCTCCGGAGCCCTGCAGCCGGGTATTCTCGGTCTTGATGACAACCGGTTTGTTTATTTCGTAGTTCCCCGGAGGGAGGATGACAATTCCGCCACCGGCCGGAAGTGCATCAACAGCCTGCTGCAAGGTACTGTATCTGGATGCATCAATGCTTGTTGCCGGGTTTTGTGCGAAGGCAGAATAATTAAGGGTGAATAAGATAACAACTAGTGCATTTCTGAACAGGGAGAGTAGTATGTTTTTCATCTATATCTTTTTGTTTTTCATCCCGCACTTGCGGGATGAGTCTATCATTATTTTTTATCGCTCAGTGCGATTGGAAAAATCATGATGGTTTCATACTATAATAATAATCAATTAATTAAAGTCGGCAAAACCAAATCCCTGTTCAAAAAATGATTATTCAACTGTCGCAGAGATATTAAAATCATTTGGCAGAAAGCACCTGAAAATCATATGTTGTTTTATCCGCTAACCTGTTTCATAGTATACCAATGATAACAAACGATGATATTTTTTATTAAAACCAGGAGCTTTCCACTATTTTGCACCGGATTTTGCTTCCTGATGATCATAGCTTAAGACCTCACTCAGCTGCCAGTTACTGTTATGTATCAGCCATACCGATGTAAATCGGGCAGTACCTGTTAATCGATCTTCCTTTCCGGGTTCTTTCCTGTAAAAATGATGTATGCCATTCTGGATAGCTCCGTAAAGTATGCCATTATTATAAAGCGGAAATACTTCCAGACTTCCCTGTTCTAACCTTCTGAATGGTTTGTTCATTAGATCACTGCAAATATTTCTTTTTATACTTTCAAAGAATATTTCCCGGTTTTGAAAGCCGCCCTGGTCGTGGAAAAATCTCAGGTCTTTAGCGACGGCTGTATCTAAATAGGCAATGTCGCATTGATTGAAGCCCCGTTCAAAAAAGATGCTGTCCTGAAGTTTTAGCTCGATAAAAAGAGGAGATGTTTTTGCTAGCTGAGCTTTTGTGGTCATTGAATGACACAGAAGAAGGAAAATTCCAAATATTACATGTTTTGCCATAATGTTTTTTATGACAAAGATGTTGGCTGCTCAGCAAAATATCGCCAAAATCCTCACGACAAAAAGCCGTCATTTCCCCGCCAATCGTCTGAAAGCCTATATTAGGCTAAATCCCAAGCGAAAGTATAAAGTTTGGGTTTTATCAAGACTTACTGCGTTTCGAATAATGATCAAGATGTTCGCCAATACCAGGAGAATCATTACAATCAGAATAAATCTGTTTCCCAAACCAAACCATTTCCCCATAATTGCACTAAGCATGAAAATAATCACTGAAAGAATTGTCAGTAAGATCTGAATAGAAACCATTTGCTTTGTAAGCGGGTTGAACTGTTTTTTCAGAGCCATTAAAATAAGTGGCAATATGATATTTAGAGGTGGTAAAAAAGTAAAAAAGAGAGAGGATAGATTGATCATCTTTAGCCAGTTAATATCATTTTTGGCTTCTATCTGTTCATTCTCAATCAAGTCACTCTCATTGATATTCAGAGCTTTTGCTAATGATTTAAGAGTAAAGCCCTTTGGGAGAGTCCCGGCTTCAATACGCTGGATAGTTCTTACGGAAATCCGGGACTTCTCCGCTAATTCCTCTTGCGTTAAGTGTAATTTTTCACGGAATAAAGTAAGTCTGCTCATATCGGATTTGCTAAGGATTAAATGTACTAAATGATGGATATTTGGCAAATATCCATCAGATTTTCACCCGGTTAATTAGTAATGTAAGACTTTGTTTTTCAGATTTTATAACAAGTATCAGCGTTTTGTTTTTATCAGAAAAGTTAAGCTTCAACTTCCTGTATCGCTATCATCCGAATAAACAGACAAATCTCGGCAGTATGCGAATACCATAGCTTATTCGTCTTTGCTTCTTAAACTGTGTACTAAAAGACTACAATAAAAGCAAATCAAACATTTAATAATCAGGGAGAAAACGAGGGGTAAACACTAAATAATATGTGAGTTCTCCGCGTTTTGTCCGTGTTTACTATGTGTTTTATGAAATTCAAGCATATCTGAATCAGAGAGGAATGATAGACACAATAAGTGAGGTTTCTGGACCAGTGGATTCCTGATAGAATAATTTGTATGATTCAACACTCATGGAATTTATGTTGAAACAGGGTTCAGCTTTTTTATTTCATGACTGGAATCTCTTTTGCTTTGTTGAAGCGTTCCAGACAAGTGTCCAGGGGCTGCCCCTCGGTATAAATGCAGTCGCAGAAAGCCTGGCAGGCAGCAAGGTTTGTACCTGGGGGACATTGATTTCTGCACTCTGCCTCTGAATTGCCCGGTCCGATCTCGTATAGGTAGAAAGTTCCAATGATGATAAAAGACAGGAGAAGGAATGAACCTCCAAAAAATATAAGCCTGAGGCGCTTGCCTAAAGGTTTTTTTATGTGCGGAGACACTGCTTCAGGCTGTTTAATTGGTAAAATATATTTTAAACGCTTATAATCCCATATTAAAAGAAACAGGCATGCCAACAGCATTATGGTGACTATCCGGGTTCCTGCAAAACGGGTAGCATAGGTCAGTACACAGATATTCAGGATAACAGGAAAATACATCAGTGCACCCAGAAGGGAGGTTCTCGGAATCAGAAGGAGAAACGCAATAATGATTTGAATAATTCCAATAAAGGTATAGTAATATCCAGTTTGATGTAATGCATCGAAATAATGTCCTAAAGGGTTATTGGAGGGCAAGCCGGTGAAGCGTTCTCCCATAATTTTGATATAACCTGAAGGGATAAAGCTTGCTGCCAAAGCTATCCGGCAAAAAACAGCAAAGCGCTGAAACCATTTATCAGCTTTTGCTTCGTTATATAACTCTTCTATTCGATTCATTCCTCTGTGCTTTTGATCCTGCGCTAAAATTTAACAGAGTGTAACTGATAGTATTCCTGAATTCATCACAATGGCTTATTTTAGCAATGAATCCACTTTGTATTTCAATTTAAAAATATAATTGCATTGTTTTAACATAATCAGGTACTTACAGTGCTATTTCGTTTCTGTGTGTAAAAAATTAACTGCTTTAGGCTAAAATTCAACTCTACATTTCAGGATATTAAATCCAGTTTGTATTTTCACTGCCGAGAATGAGTAAAAGGGACAATCAGCCAACAGTTTATAATCAGGTTTGTTTTCACACCGTTTCAGTACTGAAATATGTATTGATAACGGTTTTTGCCTTTTTTTATATTCTGGCACCTTATTATGTTTCTTCAGGGTTTGCTGATAATAATACCCAGACGATTAGCAGGATTCCAAATGCTCAATCCAACTCTTCCTCAAAATCGGATTTGAATTTCTACCATTTTCCGGTAACGGGTGCGAATACAGCCAATTTCATCAAGGAAGATTCAAAAGACGATGAAACCCAGCTTTTCTGGGTATATTTTTCTGGAGATAAGTTTCTTGAATCATTCCTCCAATTACTTTATGTGTCGATTCAGGATTCTGTCCAGAATCGTCAGCAAATTCCCTTATTTGTACTTTACCATTCCTGGAAAAGTTTTCTTCTGAGCTAACAGATTAATTTTTTGCTGATGCCCCACAGTTTTTTGTTGGGCTAATCTTTTTTGCACTCAAATCAGCCTGGGTGTATTTCTTATTTAACTATAAACCCTGAAAATTATGAAGAGGATATTCATTCTCAATTACTTGTTATTATTATTAATTTATACAAGCTGCACTACCCAAGAGCATAAGAAGGAAATGGAAACTAAGTTTTTAGTGACCAGTCCGGTTCAAAGAGACACTTTCCTTTATAAGGAGTATGTATGTCAGATTCAATCCGCTAACCATATTGAGATCAGATCTCAGGAACGAGGTTACCTACAGAGCATCTATATTGACGAAGGGCAATATTTAAAAAAAGGGCAATTGATGTTCAAGATCATGCCGCTTATATACCAGGCTGAGGTAGCAAAGGCAAAAGCGGAAATGAATTTTGCTGAGATCGAGTATAAAAACACCAAAAGTTTAGCAGATAACAATATCGTATCGCCTAACGAACTCTCCCTTGCAAAAGCCAAACTTGACAAAGCAAAAGCAGAGTTATCATTGGCTGAAGCTCATTTAGGTTTCACTGATATTCGTGCGCCTTTCGATGGTATTATGGATCGTTTTCAAAGACGTTTAGGAAGTCTTATTGAAGAGGGCGAGCTACTCACTACCCTTTCGGATAACAGCCAGATGTGGGTGTATTTCAATGTACCTGAAGCTGAATATCTCGATTATGTCAAAAAGGCGAAATCTGAAAATAATAAAAACGTACTCCTTAAAATGGCGAATAATGAACAGTTTGATGTTCCTGGTGTTGTAGAAACCATTGAAGCCGATTTTAATAATGAAACAGGAAATATAGCGTTCAGGGCAACATTCCCTAATCCAAAGGGCATACTTCGTCATGGTGGAACCGGAAATATACTCATGCCAATTAATCTAAAAAACGCCATCATCATCCCGCAAAGAGCAACATTCGATGTGCTGGATAAAAAGTACGTCTACGTAGTGGATAATAATAAGGTACTGAAGGCAAGACAAATCATCATTGCCCAGGAATTGCCTCACCTCTATGTCCTTGCTTCTGGTCTGAGTGCAAATGATAAAATTCTTGCAGAAGGTTTGGGCAAAGTGAAGAATAATGTGAAGATCGATTATGAGTTTGTGTCCTTTGCAAAAGAGCTAAGCGAGCTGAATAATCTACATGCAGAATAGATTAAGAACCCAAAAACTTTAAAAATATGTTTGATAAATTTATAAAAAGACCGGTTCTTGCTATTGCCTTATCTGTGGCAATAGTCTTCATGGGATTATTGGCTATAAAGACCTCTCCGGTAGCACAATTCCCTGAAATAGCACCACCAAGGGTGAACATCTTCATTGAGTTTCCCGGGTCTAATGCCGATGTACTGGTTAAATCAACACTAACTATTCTTGAGCGTGCCATCAATGGTGTGCAGGGAATGCAATACATTCTTTCTGATGCGACAAGTGCCGGTGAAGCAAGTCTGCAGGTGATATTTGAACCCGGCACTGATCCTACACTGGCTGCGGTGAGAGTAAAATCGAGAGTTGATCAGGTAATGACCAATCTTCCACCATTGGTACAAAGAGAGGGGGTAATCATTTCACCTTTACAGCCCAGTATGTTGATGTATTTAAACTTGTATAGCAAGGATAAAGGAATTGATGAAAAGTTTTTATTCAACTATGCGAACACCTACATTCTGCCTGAACTTCAAAGGATAAAGGGAATGGGTCTGGCACAGGCTATTGGTAGCCGTTCATTTGCGATTCGGGTATGGTTAAATCCTGAAAGGATGCGGGCGTACAAAGTTTCAGCAGAAGAAGTTCTGGAGGCTATTGATGAGCAAAGTGTATTGGCGCGCCCGGGTAGGGTTGGTCTGAGCTCCGGCAAAACAGCACAGTCACAGGAATACGTTTTCACTTACAAAGGATGGTACAATAAGCCGGAACAATATCAGGACATTGTAATCAGGGCTAACGCAAATGGTGAAATTTTAAAATTGAAAGACATTGGTGAAGTTGAAGTAGGAAGTGAATTCGTTGATATTTATTCCAACAAAGATGGTAGCCCTTCAGCTTCTTTGGTATTGAAGCAAAATCCTGGCAGTAATGCCAGTACGGTCATAGACGAAATCAAGATAAAACTGGAGGAGCTAAAAAAGGATTTCCCTCCGGGTATAGATTATGAGATTAATTACGATGTATCAAAGTTTGTAGACGCTTCGATTAAGAAAGTATTACATACTTTAATTGAGGCCTTTATTTTAGTGGCTTTGGTTGTATTTATCTTCCTTGGCGACTGGCGTTCTACACTTATTCCCATACTGGCAGTTCCGGTATCCTTGATTGGTGCCTTTATTTTCATGCAATACTTTGGACTGAGTATCAACCTCATTACCTTATTCGCATTAGTACTGGCTATTGGAATTGTGGTGGATAATGCGATTGTGGTCGTGGAAGCAGTGCATGTTAAGATGGAAGAGGAGCATCTTGCACCATTTCCGGCAGTTAAAAAAGTTGTAGGTGAAATCAGTGGTGCCATCATTGCCATTACCCTGGTTATGACTTCAGTATTTGTTCCGGTTGCATTTATGACCGGACCGGTTGGCGTTCTTTACCGTCAGTTTTCATTGACGATGGCAGGGTCTATCGTTATTTCGGGTTTTGTGGCGCTAACCCTTACACCGGTACTTTGCGCCATTCTTTTGAAGAACACACACGGGAAGCCGAAAAGGAAAACACCTGTCAATATGTTTATCGATTGGTTTAATAGAGTATTCGAGCGTGTTACAGGTAAATACACTAAATTTCTAACTCTCATTGTTAATAGGAGGGTAATTACCTATGGAATTTTAATTGCTTTTGCATTTGGAATTTTTGGGATAAACAAGATTCTTCCCGCCGGCTTTATTCCGAGTGAAGATCAGGGACAGGTCTATGCGATCATCCAGACCCCTCCCGGCACTACCCTTGAACGAACAAATGAAATTTCAAGGAAACTTCAACATCTGGCCAAAGAGGTAGAAGGAGTTTCTTCGGTTACTTCTCTTGCAGGGTATGAAATTCTTACCGAAGGTAGGGGTTCGAATGCAGGTACCTGTTTGATCAATCTAAAGGACTGGTCTGAACGGGAACATTCGGTAAAGGAGATTGTAGAAGAGTTAGAAGAATTAACAAAAGATCTTCCTGCCAATATCGAATACTTTGAACCTCCTGCAGTACCCGGCTATGGTACCTCGGATGGTTTCTCTGTACGATTACTTGATAAGGGCAGTGATGTGGATTACCAGGAGTTCGACAGGGTGAATGCAGATTTTCTTGCAGCACTGAGAAAAAGAAAGGAGCTGGAGGGCTTGTTTAGTTTTTACTCGGCCAAGTATCCGCAGTATGAAATATTTGTAGATAATGCCCTGGCTGTGCAAAAAGGAGTTTCAGTGGGTGCAGCAATGGAAAACCTGAACATCATGATAGGTAGTACCTATGAGCAGGGTTTCATTCGCTTCAACAACTATTACAAAGTGTATACCCAGGCAGGTCCGGAGTTCAGGAAACAACCATCCGACATACTGAACATGTTTATCAAAAATAATCGGGATGAGATGGTTCCTTACTCTGCTTTTATGAAAATAAAAAAGACCCAGGGACCAAATGAAATTGCACGTTACAATCTTTACATCTCATCATTGATCAATGGTATGCCGGCAAAGGGTTATTCTTCTGGCGATGCAATTGAAGCAATCAAGGAGGTAGCGAAAGAAACGCTGCCTCATGGTTATGATATTGCCTGGGAAGGACTGTCCTATGATGAAGCAAGGAGAGGGAATGAAGCATTATACATTTTCATCGTCGTACTCTTCATTGTGTATCTGATTCTTGCTGCACAGTATGAAAGCTTTTTTCTACCCCTTGCAGTTTTACTTTCCCTTCCTCCGGGGATCTTTGGCTCATTCATTTTACTGAAAGCAATGGGATTAGCCAATGATGTTTATGCCCAGGTGGGACTTATCATGCTGGTTGGTTTACTGGGTAAAAACGCAGTATTGATTGTGGAGTTTGCTGTGCAGAAACACAACAAGGGGGCGACCGTTATGGAAGCTGCCATTGAAGGTGCAAGAGCCCGATTCCGTCCAATCTTAATGACCTCTTTTGCATTTATAGCGGGCTTAATTCCGTTGGTGATTGCTACTGGTCCGGGTGCTGTAGGTAATCATACCATTGGTGCATCGGCTTTGGGCGGAATGTTGTTCGGTACTGTTTTCGGAGTGATTGTGGTTCCGGGTCTCTACTACATTTTCGGCAAAATGCAGGAAGGCAGACATCTCATTAAAGATGAAGATGAGAATCCGCTGAGTGAACAATTTGTGGAGAGTAATTCTGAAAGTGCTCTGACTAACAGAATCAAAAAAATTATCAAACGAATCATAAATAAAAATGAAAAAGATAATAACAGCTAATTACCTGATTCTTCTTTTCTGCAGCGTATGGCTTGGGGCCTGTAAAGTACCCGCTATTAGTGGTAAAGAGGAAAGCAAAACCGTTCCTAAGGCTTTTCAGAGTTCAGAGGATACATTGAATTCCACTAGCATTAAGTGGAAAGCATATTTTAGCGATCCTAACCTGCATGCAATAATTGATACAGCCTTGCTTAACAATCAGGAGCTGAACATAACCCTGCAGGAAATCGAGATGAGCAAGAATGAAATCATGACCCGCAAAGGTGAATACCTGCCATTTGTGAATCTGGGCATTGGTGCTGGCCTTGATAAAGCAGGCAAATTTACCTGGGATGGAATTTCGGAGGAAGACTGGAAGCATAATCCCGACAAGGAACACGAATACATAGGTGATTTCTTTGCAGGGGCTAACTTCTCATGGGAGCTGGATGTTTGGAATAAACTGCGTAATGCAAAAAAATCTGCAGTGCTGAAATATTTGTCTACCACCGAAGGTAAAAACTTTATGGTGACAAATATCATTGCAGAAATTGCTGAATCCTATTACGAGCTGCTGGCCCTCGACAATTTGATGGCCATTGTTCAGCAGAACATCGAATTGCAAACTAATGCCCTCAAGGTGGTGAAGCTACAAAAGGATGCCGCTAAAGTTACCCAATTGGCTGTCAACAGGTTTGATGCACAACTGCTCAATACCATAAATCTGCAATATGAAATTCAGCAAAAGATTGTGGAAACCGAAAACAGGATAAACTTCTTGGCCGGGCGTTTTCCGCAACCTATTGCCAGGAATTCGGCAGACTTTAATAATAGTCCGCTGGATATGATTCAGAGCGGTATCCCATCGCAATTATTGGTGAACCGTCCGGATATACGGCAGGCTGAACTTGAATTAGCTGCAGCAAAAATTGATGTACAGGTTGCAAAAGCAAACTTTTATCCATCATTCAGACTGACAGCAGGAGTAGGTTTCCGTGCATTCAATCCCGCATATCTTGTTAAACCTGAATCGATTATTTACAATCTTGCCGGGGATATGGTAGCGCCACTAATTAACAAGAATGCGATTAAAGCTAGCTATTTTAATGCTAATCTGCAGCAGATACAGGCAGTTTATAATTATGAGCGGTCTATTCTGAATGCGCATATCGAGGTAGTGAACCAGCTTTCAAAGATTAGCAACTTCGCTAAGAGCTATGAAACAAAATCTAAGGAGGTTGAAATACTAACGCAATCGATTACAATTTCAAATAATCTCTTTTATTCAGCGAGGGCAGATTATATGGAAGTATTGTTAACACAAAGGGAAGCGCTGGAATCAAGAATGCAGCAAATCGAGATCAAAATGAAACAGATGAATGCTAAAGTCAATATTTATAAGGCTCTGGGAGGAGGCTGGAATTAAAATAAAGGAATAAGACTTAGACCCCGAAGACGGTCGAATGTTTATAGAATCATTATAGAACCCCATTATCCGACCCTGAAGGGGTCGTATGTGAATTTGAAATATAATCGACCCCTTCAGGGCCGGGATTTCTGTTTTATGGTTCTTCTATAAATGTATGTCCTCTTCAGGGTCAATAATTGAATTGTAAATTCAATTACCATAATAAGGAGTAATAAACCTGAATACTTTAGAAAGTCCGGATCTGATAGGAAACTATCAGGTTCGGACTTTTTATTTGTATCAATCAAATTCCCCTCCCCTCCAGATTTTTAGACAAAAACCATCTTATCATCGAATTTTTCTTAATTCGATGATTGGGATGAAAAAGCTTGAATTCCGAATGTTTTATTTAATTTAAAGAACTCAAATAAATTCTGAACAGGAATAAATTGAAGGAACAATTCGCTTAATTATTATCTGAAGTTATAATAAATGAACTTAAAATCTGTCCTGATCGTACTGACTGTACTTCTGCTTCCATTTGGAGGCATCAGTTCAGCAGAAAATGATGGGGATAAGGAAGAAAGATATTACACTCTAGCAGATTTTAAATCGGTTAAGAAGTTTGATACCCATATTCATATCAATACAGGTGAGACTACATTTATCGAACTAGCTATAGAAGATAATTTTCAGTTTCTAGATATTGTTGACGACAGGCCATTCGGTTTGCCAATGGCTGAACAGCAGAAATTTGCCTTGCTTCATCTGAAAAATTTCCCTGATCAGATGGAAGTAGCAACTACCTTTTCGGTTAAGGGGTTCAATAATAAGGCCTGGGCTGAAAATACAATCGCGGACTTAAAACTATCCCATTCAAAGGGTGCACGGGCGGTTAAGATCTGGAAAAACATTGGCATGGATCTCCGTGATGATATGGGAAAATTTGTGATGCTGGATGATCCTAGGCTTGCCCCCATATTCAGCTTTCTTGTACAAAATGGCATTCCATTGATCGGGCATAATGGCGAACCCAGGGATTGCTGGCTCCCTCTGGATAAGATGACTTTTAGCAAATCCTATTATGGTTCTCATCCTGAGTACCATATGTATCTGCATCCGGAATATCCATCTTATGAAGATCATATTAAAGCAAGGGATAATTTGCTTGAGAAGTACCCGGGATTGAAATTTGTAGGGGCACATTTAGGAAGCCTCGAATGGAATCTTGATGAACTGGCCAAACGCCTCGACCGCTACCCGAATATGCGTGTTGATTTGTCGAGAATCACTAACTTACAATTGCATACTCTGCAAAACAGGCAGAAAACGCGTAATTTTTTTATTAAATATCAGGACAGGCTGGTTTATGGTACCGATAAAGCAATTAATCCGGATACTGATGCTGCAGCTTTATCTAAATCTATTCATGATGCATGGATACGGGACTGGCTTTTCTTTGTTACAGATGACTCCGTCAGTTTACCCGGATTCGGGCAGCTCAATGGCCTGAAATTACCGGCAGATGTGATTGATAAAATATATTATAAAAATGCAAAAAACTGGCTCTCATCCAGTATGAAGTCTACTCAATCCCACAAAAGCGGGACTTAAAAACAATTGTACACTAATGAGCAAAACAGAAACACCCCAGGAACAAATTCATGCCACAGGAGCTGCAGTTAATCCGGCATTGCCTCAAAACCGAGTCGCATCAGTAGATGTATATCGCGGATTTGTCATGCTGCTGATGATGGCTGAAGTCCTCTCACTTCAGGATGTTGCAAAAGCATTACCCGACAGTAAATTCTGGCAATTTATCGGTTTTAATCAGTCGCATGTTCCATGGACCTGGCTGAGCTTACATGATATGATTCAGCCATCTTTTACCTTTCTGGTGGGGGTGGTTTTGCCATATTCTATAGCAAGCCGGAAGAACAAAGGAGCAAGTTTCGGGAATATCCTAAGCCATACGGTCAAGCGTTCCTTTATTCTTATTTTCCTTGGAATATTTCTGAGGTCTATGCACTCTGAGCAAACCTACTGGACATTTGAGGATACTTTAACTCAGATTGGTCTGGGCTATACGTTTCTTGTTTTGATATCCCTTTATTCGCAGCGTGTACAAATAGCTATGCTGGTCTTTATTTTGGTTGCTTACTGGCTGGCATTTGCCCTTTATCCGCTTCCCGGTGCTGATTTTAATTATACCGCAGCCGGTGTTACTGCCAACTGGGAACATAACCTGAGTGGCTTCGCAGCACACTGGAATAAGAATACCAATTTTGCATGGGCTTTTGATCAATGGTTTATGAATCTCTTTCCAAGGGAGATTCCATTTTTATACAATGGCGGGGGTTATTCAACCCTGAGTTTTATACCTACTCTCGGCACCATGGTATTAGGACTACTCGCCGGAAATATTCTGAATTCTTCCATTCCAGCCTCTAAGAAGTTGAATAACTTTGCTTTGTATGGTATTGGTCTGATTTTGATTGGTGCCTTTATTCATTTTGCAGGTATCAATCCGATTGTTAAACGGATTTGGACTCCGGCATGGACTATTTTCAGCGGAGGCATCTGCTTCCTTTCCCTAGCTATGTTTTATGGATTAATTGATATGAAAAACCGTAAAAAGGGAACCTTCTTTCTGATGGTGATTGGGGTTAATTCAATTGCGGCTTATGTCATTGCCGATGGAGGGATGCGGAATGTAATCAATGATTCATTATTCATACATCTGGGCAAAAATTTTGATCAGATTCTCGGTCCGGCTTATGCTACATTAATAAGTGGAGGATTGGTTCTGTTCTTTGAATGGCTAATCCTTTACTGGATGTACAAGAAAAAATTATTTATTAAAATTTAACGCCATATTTAATTCTTATGAGATTATTTTTAAAATCGGGCTATGCAGGTATGCTGGCGCTTGCATTATCCATGCAAAATTGTACTCAGACAACTAAAACGTCCTCTGAAGAAAGTGTATCAGACACGGCATATTATACTTTCGAAGATTTCAGGAAGGTTGAGAAGTATGATACACATGCACATATCAATGCTTATGATACCAGCTTTATTCAACTGGCAAAAGAAGACAATTTCAGACTTCTTGCATTGAATGTTAATCCCTCCAGCTACCCTACTGTTGAGCATCAGCAGGATGTAGCGGTAAGGATGGTTAAGGCTTTTCCTGAGCAGGTTGCCTGGGCCACTACCTTTACGGTAGCTAACTGGGGAACAGATAAATGGTTGCCACAAACATTAGATTATCTCAAAGGTTCATTTGACAATGGAGCGATAGGGGTGAAGGTTTGGAAAAATATTGGTTTGGAACTTCGCGATAAGGACGGGAAGTTTGTGATGTTTGATGATCCGCGATTTGATCCGGTTATTGATTTTATTGAGAAGAACAATAAGACTTTGGTAGGACATTTGGGTGAGCCGAAGAATGCCTGGTTACCTGTAGATCAAATGACAGTTTCAGGTGATAAAAGCTATTTCAGCAATCATCCGGAGTATCATATGTTCCTGCACCCTGAATATCCATCTTATGAAGATCAGGTGAATGCAAGGGATAAAATGCTTGAAAAACATCCAAATATCCGCTTTGTTGGGGTTCATCTGGGAAGTTTGGAATGGAGTGTTGATGAACTGGCCAAACGACTGGATAAGTTTCCGAATATGGCTGTTGATATGGCCGAGCGGATTTGCCATCTGGAGTATCAGTCAATCAAACAGAGACAGAAGGTCAGGGATTTTATGATCAAATATCAGGACAGACTGATATATGCAACGGACGACTGGGTTGGACCTGATTCAGATCCCGTTGAACTTAAGAAGGACATCCAGGAAACCAGGTTAAGCGACTGGAAGTATTTTGTAACTGATGAAGAAATGAGCGTTCCTTATTTTAAGGAGAAGATCCGGGGCTTAAAATTACCAAAGGAGGTTATCGATAAAATCTACCGGAAAAATGCCGAAAAGTGGTTTCCCGGTATTTAAAAGAAAAATTAATCGCAGACATAATAAATAATACTTTATTTTAAGGGATTGAATATTTAAAGGCTGATTTTAGGTCTTTTTATAATTATTAATAGATCCTGAGCGGATAAGAGTTAAAAAACATCAAAAAAATGAAGAACAACCGTAGAGATTTTTTAAAAATTGGCAGTCTGGCAGGGCTTGGTCTTGCCGGAGGTAGTATCATGCAGAGTTTTGCATCGGAGTCGGAGCAATCAAATCCAATGAACTCGATGTATGGGCATTCCACTGTACAAACCTTTAATATGAGTGGGTATGCAGCTCCTAAAATTCCAATTGTAAGGGTGGGTTTTATAGGGTTGGGACAGCGTGGTCCAAGCCACCTGAATGCCATATCAAAAATTGAAGGGACAGAGATTAAAGCTTTATGCGATTTACGCCCGGCAAGTGTAGAGAAAGCTAAGAAAGTGATAGAAGGGACAAGTCATAATCCGACACTTTACTCAGGTGGCCCTGATGAATGGAAGAAATTATGCGATCGTAAAGATATCGATCTGGTTTATATCGCAACTCCATGGCATCTGCATGTTCCAATGGCTGTTTACGCGATGAATCAGGGTAAACATGTAACCATTGAAGTTCCTGCAGCAGTTTCAATGCAGGAATGCTGGCAATTGGTAGAAACTTCAGAGCGTACACGTAAGCATTGCATGATGCTGGAGAACTGCTGTTATGATTTTTTTGAATTGCTTACCTTAAATATGTCAAGACAGGGCTATTTTGGCGAGATTTTGCATACAGAAGGAGCTTATATTCACAATCTGATCGATCTTAACTTTAATGATAAGGGCTATCAGGATATGTGGCGATTGAGAGAAAATGCGACCAGGAAGGGAAGTCTATATCCTACACATGGACTTGGACCGGTTTGTCAGGCGCTGAATATTAACCGTGGCGACAAAATGGACTATCTGGTTTCGGTTTCTACAAATGATTTCCAGATGGGGGCCCGTGCAAAAGAACTTGCGGCAAAAAATGATTTTTATAAGGAGTTTGCCGATAAAGACTTTAATGGTAATATGAATACCACCACTATTCGTACCACTAAAGGTAAGACTATTATGATTCAGCATGATGTGACCTCACCTCGTCCTTATTCAAGAATACACCTGCTTAGCGGTACCAAAGGAACAGCATTGAAGTATCCTGTGCCTAGTATCTCCAATAGTCATGAAGGATGGGTGAAGGAAGCAGAATTTAAAGCATTGGAAGAAAAATACACTCCAAACATTGTTAAAAAAGTTGGCGAGCTGGCTAAAAAAGTCGGGGGGCATGGTGGAATGGACTTCTTAATGAACTGGCGTCTGATCGATTGCCTTAGAAATGGTTTACCTCTTGATCAGGATGTTTATGATGCGGCATCCTGGAGTGCGGTATGGCCATTGAGTGAATGGTCGGTAAATAACCGTTCAAATTCGGTTGATGTTCCTGACTTTACCCGCGGTTCATGGAAAAAGAATGAACCACATGATATTGATCTGAAAAAGGGTGGTGATACTAAGGTGAAGATATAGCAGAAAGCCTTATCACAGCTATTTGGATCGTTAATTATAGCGTTTAATTAAATCCGGATGATTCTGATCATCCGGATTTTTTTCTAATGA
>CAZTRY010000012.1:17269-56740 GCA_964616525.1 uncultured Sphingobacterium sp.
TTCACATGCGACCACTTCAGTTTCAAAAAACGGCATTTATTTCTTTTCTATAAACATACGACCACCTTCGGGGTCGACTACCGGAGTGCTGCCACCAATCTGAATTGAAATGGTCAGACCAGAATCAACCCTGAAAAGCAGTTTAATTTTTGTTTATCATTATCTGATACAAAACACATTCCCTCAGCCTTTCATCATTTATCAACAGAGGATGCTCAAACTCAAGAACCTTCTCCATCCCGATCTTTTTCATCACCAGTTCTGATTTTAGATTGATTTTCGGGGCAATTGAAACTATTTTTTCAAGTTTCAGCACTTCATTCGCGTATTGTAAACATCTTTTTGCTCCTTCAGTAGCATAACCTTTATTCCATTCTTTACTGTTTAGCCTCCAGCCAATGTCTATGCAAGGGGTAAATTCTGCCTTAAACGATTTTTCCGACAGTCCTATAAAACCAATGAAATTATTGTTTTCAAGCTTTTCTACCGCGAAATAACAAAAGCCTTTTTCTTTGAATTGCCCTTGCATCTTATCAATAAATTCAATGGTTTGATCTTTTGAAACAATTCCCGGAAAGAACTCCATGACTTTTTCATCAGAATTAATTTTTGACATTATTTCTATATCGCTCTCCAGCCAATTTCTAAAGCCAAGGCGTTCTGATTTGAATAAATATTTGTCTTCAGCAATCATATGGTATTGAGATTTTATTGCTTTGTAATCGAATGGTAGATTAACCTGAGTTAGAGCTATAATTATTCAAAGATCAATATCTTAGCACATTGTTGAAATTCATTATACTTAAAAGGATGCTCGTTTGTAGATCCACATAAATTGAAGTAAAGTTTCGCGGCTATCTTTCTCTTAAAAAAACTCAGCAATTTGAAATACTATGTTCCTATGCGGTTTTAATTATTATGTTAGTCTCTCATTAATTTATTAAAACCCCAGCTCTTTTCCCTGCAAATGGTGCAACATCCAGCTCAGATTAGTTTGAGCAGTTTTAAGAATCATAGAAGGTTCAACAGGGCCGTGGGGTTGTCTCGGAAGTACAAGAAAACGTACCGGAACCCCTCTCCGTTTTAAGGCATTGTAGTACATTAAGCCCTGGCTGAAAGGCACCCGGATATCTGCTTCTCCATGCTGAAGAAGGACGGGGGTCTTTACATTTTGCACAAATCGCAAGGGAGAATGTTCGTCATAAACTGTCCAGTCTTCGTAAGGTTGTTTTTCCATATAGGAAGGAAGAAAACCGGGAATATCATCGGTCAGATCCTGAGTGACCAGGTCAACTACAGGTGCACCGATACTTGCAACTTTAAACCGGTTGGTATGCCCAACAACCCAACTGCTCATAAATCCACCATAACTCCAGCCCATTACACCCATTTTGTCGGGATCTGCCCAACCTTTTGAAATAACATAATCAACTCCGGCCATCAGATCTTTATAGTCACCACCACCCCAGTCTCGGTGATTTGCCAGCCTAAATTTAAGACCATAAGCATTTGATCCCCTTGGATTTGGCCTAAGAATAAATATGTCATTCTCTGCTATAGAAGCAAGTGGGTAGATACCGGAATTCGCAATAAAACTTTCATTAAACGATCCTGCCGG
The DNA here is from genome assembly GCA_964616525.1 of uncultured Sphingobacterium sp. GTDB lineage: Bacteria > Bacteroidota > Bacteroidia > Sphingobacteriales > Sphingobacteriaceae > Daejeonella. The sequence continues at coordinate 18,888 of CAZTRY010000012.1, forward strand.
ACCACCATGAATATTAAGAATAAAGGGATACTTTTTTCCCGACACATAATTGAGCGGATAGGTTAAAAGTCCTTCAATTTCCATCCCATCAAAACTTTTCCATTTGATGAGTTCGGTTTTTGGAACCGGCAAACCGGCAAGCTCAGGATTGATATTACTTATTTTTATTGCTGAGAAGCTGTTTGCACTGCTGATATAGCCATCCTGCGGTATTGATGTATTCTGAAGAGTAAAACCGAAATGGGTGCCAGTGCTATTCAGTTCAAGCCCGCTCAATACGCCCTTCATCTCAGTATTCCATTCAGTTGCCTGTTTTCCATCACTGCTTAGTTTGAATATTCTTGAACTGGTATGAAATGGCTCCAGGGTATAAACCGATTTTCCATCACTGCTCCAGCCAATCAGGTCTGCCGGACCATTCGGTGTATCTGCCAAAGTTTTAACACTGCCATCCTTAAGGCCAAAAATCTTAACAGAAGTTGTACCTCCCCAAATTCCTTTTTCATCCAGATTGTAATAAGCTATGAAACTGCCGTCAGGACTGAACAGGGGTTGATTTTCACCCACCGAAGTATTGGCAATAACTTTGACTTCACCTGAACTGATATTGATCATGGAGATATCACAAAAGGTATTGTCTTCAACCCCGGATGAGGCTGCATGAGCATAGGCAATCCAGCGGTCATCCGGACTCCAGCTGAATGAATTTATATGTCTGTTCTCCTTGCTCAGAGCTGTAACCTGAGGCATTTCAGTATTATTTTTTTTATCAAGCCAGAGCACATAGAGTCGGCCCTGCTTAAATTTTTCATTCATAAAATACCAGTCGTTCCCCGATTTCTTGTTTCCGGCCTCTTCTTCACTTTCTGTGTCAGTACTGGTAAATGCAATATGATTTCCTTTTGTACTCCATTTAAAATCGATTATTCCGGTCTTTAGGTCAGTTAATTGTTCCGCTTCCCCTCCCCCTAACTTCAGGAGGTAGAGGTTGTTCTTTCCATTACGGTTGCTGACGAATGCAATCTCTTTTCCATCGGGGCTCCATTTGGGATTAATATTGTTCTTTTCACCCCGGGTAAGCTGAAGGGTATTCTTATTATTGTCCGACAAAAAAAGCTGATTGATAAACTCGCTTTTGCCTTCAATCGTTTTCAGTTCCTTCACAGCGTATACCACCATTTTGCCATCCGGCGATACCCGTACTGAGCTGATGGCCTTGTGTTCAATGGTTTGCCCGGGCGACCAGTTATTTTTTATTTGTGCGTTGACACTGCTAAGTGCAAGGATTAACAGGCTGATTAAGGAAATTCTTTTCATGAAAATGATTTCTTAATGGAGGATTTCTGAATATTTAATACTAATATAAACTAATATGGTTAATAAGTCTCAGGGGAGTTTTATTGCCATTTTTAAGGTAGTTTTTTCTATATCCAACATAAGGTCTTTTAATAGATCGCTTCTGATAGCAGAATATTTATCTGGAATTAGAAAATTATCGCAATATTGAAGCTCATTTTATAATCATTTAATTTCAGACATGGCGAGCAAAAAAACCTCCAATTTGTTTTTAATTCTCTTATTAATTCTGTCTTTCTCCACGCAAACGAAAGCTCAGCAAAGTTTGCCCCCGGGTCTTGATCAGTATATTGAAAAGGTATTAAAAACTTTTGAAGTTCCTGGTGTCAGCGTTTCAATTGTCAAGGATGGCAAAGTACTGCTGGCAAAGGGCTATGGAATTAAAAAACTGGGGGGTAATGAAAAGGTAGATGCCAACACACTTTTTTCAATTGCTTCAAATTCAAAAGCCTTTACGGCAACTGCATTGGCTATGTTGGTGGAAGAGGGTAAACTAAAATGGGATGATCGGGTAATTGATCACTTACCATGGTTTAAAATGGCTGATTCTTATGTCAGTACTAATCTTACTGTAAGAGATCTATTGGTTCACCACAGCGGACTTTTAGCTTATTCAGGAGACCTGATGTTATTTCCTCCTTCAACTTATTCGAAAAGGGAAATTTTGGAAAAACTTCAAAAACTGCCATTGGTTCATGATTTCAGAAGCACCTATGCTTATGATAATATTTTATATCTGGCTGCAGGAGAGGTGATTAAGGAGCTAAGCGGCAGAGAATGGGAGGATTTTGTTAAGCTAAGGATCTTTGACAAGGTAGGTATGCCTGGGAGCGTATCCAGATATTCAGAATTTGGGAGCAGGACAAATATTTCCGCAGCACATGATCGGATTAATGGGAAAGTGGGTTTGGTGGAGGATTATTTGGCGCAAAACATAGGCGATGCCAGTAATTCAGCGGGAGGAATTCTTTCTAATGCAAATGATATGGCCAACTGGATGATTACCCAGCTGGATTCAGGCAGAACGCCCTCAGCCGTTGAGCTGTTTAAGCCTGCCAGCACCAATCAACTTTGGAAAGTAATCCGACCGATCCCCATAAGCAAAGTGTCTGAAGGATTGAAACCTGCACAAATGGATTTCTTTGGATATGCTTTAGGTTTCAGGGCCTATAATTATCAGAAATACAAGGTCGTAGGCCATGGTGGAAAACTGGGAGGTTTTGTCTCACAGCTTGCAATGGTTCCTGATCTCAAGCTTGGCATAACCGTATTAACTAATCAGGAATCAACTTCGGCTTACTGGTCGATTATTTATCATGTGCTGGACTATTATGAGAATAATCCGGAATTTGACTGGCTGAAGGCATTCAGCGATGAGCAGGTTTTAGCTGCGGCAAAACTGAGGGAATCCCAAAATAAAAACCTGATTAAGCCAGATCCTGCAGGCAAATACGATCTTTCAATTGCAAAACTGGCAGGCAATTACAAGGATGAGGTTTATGGGGATGTTATGTTAATTCCAGCCGGAGATGGATTGCTGATGGAATTTAAGAAATTACCACACCTCAATGCATCACTTAAGTATTTCCAGTACAATAGTTTTATCGCGACCTTAAAAAATAAGAGCTTAAAGGCCGATTCTTACGTTACATTTGCATTAAATGCGGATGGATCTGTTGATCAGGTTAAACTTAGGATTATTGACCCCGATTCAGATCTCACTTTTCAGGATGTGCTGCTGAGGCCTGTAAACTAATCTTCAGATCAATCATTTTATCAAATTAGGTTTGATCCGGTCCTTATTTGGAATTTAGCGAATGGGAGTGATGATATGCCAGAATAAAAATTATGGAAAATAAAAAATTCAGTAAAGCAACTGATGCGGTTTGGGCAGGAGAAGACAATCCTTATTTTAAGGAGGCCGTAACAACGCCAATAGTAAATAGCGTTGCCTTTGCATACAAAGATCTTGACGAATGGTACGATGTCTCAACCGGAAAAGCAGATGGCTTTATTTATAGCCGCAATACCAATCCGACAGTTTCTTCATTGGAAGAGAAAATCAGGGTACTGGAAGGTGCCGGTGCCGCAACTGCCTTTGCAACCGGTATGGCTGCAATCAGCAATACTCTTTTTACCTTTCTAAAGCCGGGTAAAAGGGTAGTTTCTGTTAAGGATACCTATGGAGGTACAAGCAAACTTTTTCTTGACTTCTTCCCGGCATATCATGTGGAAGTTAAGCTTTGTGAAACAGGGAATCACGAGGAACTGGAATATGAGATTGCAAAAGGATGTGACCTGGTTTATCTTGAAACCCCAACCAATCCTACTTTGAAAATCATCGATATCAGGCGAATTGCACTTGCTGCAAAAAAGGTTGGAGCTATTGTGGTTGTAGATAATACTTTTGCTACACCAATTAACCAGAATCCTCTGGATCTGGGGGCAGATTTAGTATTGCATAGCGCTACCAAATACCTATGTGGCCATTCTGATGCAATGGGCGGGGTATTGGCAGGGAGTAGAGAGCTGGTACAGAAGGTATTTCATTTCAGGGAGATTAATGGCGCCAGTCTGCAGGCCGACCCGGCCTATATGATCGCCAGAGGCATGAAAACACTCGAACTGAGGATCTTCCGGCAGAATGAATCAGCAATGAAAATTGCAAACTACCTTAATGGTCACTCAAAAGTTAGTCAGGTATTTTATCCCGGATTGGAGACACATACCGGTCATGCGATTGCTAGATCTCAAATGAGGGGTTATGGTGGAATGTTAAGTTTTGCGCTGGATGGAGCTTATGATCTGGTAGAAAAATTTCTGCCTTCGCTAAAGCTGGTGCATCTTGCTGCAAGTCTGGGTTCGGTAAGTACCCTTGCCGGTCCACCGCGTACCACAAGCCATGTAGAGTTAACTGAAGAGCAGCGTGCCCAGTTAGGTATTCCTGAAAGTTTGATTCGTTATTCTGTGGGTATTGAATCGGTTGATGATCTTCTTTTTGACCTTGAACAGGCATTGAAGAAAATATAGGTGTATAATCAAGCCATAAATCATTAAACAAATTCCGGAAGTGCCTTATGTTTCCAGAATTGTTTTATCGACAATGTCTTAAGATCATACCGGGGCAATTTCTGAACTTAAAGTTTTCTCTTTTTTTACCTGGAGAATAACTGCAAGAACTACAAAACTGATGAGTGCAGCGAAATAACACCAAACTGAGACTACATTTTGCGCATACAGGACTCTTGTGAATAGATAGGAACAGAGTACAATAATTCCAACAAACCTTAATCTCCTGATCGTTGAGATAAATGGGGAAACCCCGGTTGCGATGATATAGAGTACACCACCAAACCAACGGTTTGCAGGTGAATAATCGAGGTCATAACGGATATGAGAATGTAATATTTCTGAACTAACGGAATACATCAGCATCCCATATCCCAAAAAAAGTGCCTGAGCTGAACCTATGATTGTCAAAAAAAGGAGAATTTTTTTCCGTTTCCCTTCTTTCTCAAGCATCATGATCGAAAAAGGGATAAAAAAGGGCCAGACTACTTGAGCAAAAATCAGAAAACCATAAGTTGCTGATTCACCCCATTTTGAATATTCAGGATTCAATAATGACATCCAGACAATTCCTTCAAAAAACTGTTGCAAAGACAACATCAAAGGGATAGAAGAGAGTAGCCTTTGTGGTATTGTTTTGGAATTCTGTATGCATACACCTCCGATAATTAATAAACCTGCTGCAGATCCAAAACTTGCTGTTGACGAAAAGCACATAAATTTCTTTGGTTTAACTCAAGAAGCATATTGGGAGGCTTAATAAATATACTCATATAATTATAAGTTTAGACAGTCTATCAGCAGAATATGAGTATAATCATGAAAATACCTGTCTGAAGTCATTCTATAGGTTTGGTATTATGGCTAAAATTGTTCTATGAAAGAGATCAATATAAAACACATCAACAACCTGCATAGTGATGCATTGAGAAGTTTGGACTTTTATAAACAAGAGATCGCAATACTTACAAAGCGTCTTGAAGAGATTGCAGCTGATAATACTGGCCGTGAAATAGCTGAAAAGATTGAGCATTTTCAGAATCAGTTTCTGATCCAGCGAAATAATATCGATGAACTTAAACATCGTATGCATGAAAACCTAAAAAGGATTGAGAATCAGGTAAAAGAGTCTTCCGGATTTATCTCACAGTCGAGTGCAGCAGAAAATGTTGAATTATATGATCAGTATCTTACAGAAGAGAAGATTGTAAATGAGGTTAGGCAGGAGTTTAACCGCTTTGCTTCCAAATGGATGTAATCGTTTGATCAGTAATGTGTTTTTAAATATTCACTAATCATTTTCCGATTAGGGAAGGGGTAGCTCCACAGAGCTACCCCTTTTTTGTTAAGGATAATTTTCAGCTCCCGTGAGTAAATGGAAAGCAGGAATCTCCCGCCTCTTAAATAATGACATTTCAGGGAACCTGACACTTGTAGTTTACACCCAGCACAAATAACTAGCAGCTGGCCTATTTAAGATTCTCTTTTTGACGGTATCTTAAACTTGTTTTTAGCCCCAGATGCTATTTTTAATTTTGCTTTATGGGATTTTTAATTCGCTTTTTATAATTTTTTCAAACTCAACTATCCAGAATACGATAGCGGATGCAGCAATGGTTATCAGCAATTCAGGTAGTGGTAAAGGCTGAGTTCTGAAGATGGGGTTGAAAAATGGTGTATAAATGATCATGAATTGCAGCGAAACAGTGCCTGTCAAAGCTGCCAGCATTGGTTTGTTTGAGAATACTCCGATTTTAAATATGGAATCTCTTTTTGAGCGTATAGCCATTACATGACCTAACTGACTAAAGCATAAAACTGAGAACGCCATCGTTTGTCCATAAGGGTTGTGGTTATGTACAGCCCAGGCCTGTATCCCTAGTGTAACCAGGCCCATCAATAAACCAACCAATAGAATATGCCAGACCATACCTCCCTCAAAGATATTTTTTGAAGGGTTATGTGGCGGGCGTTTCATGATGTTCGATTCAGCAGGTTCTGAAGCAAGGGCCAGTCCCGGAAGTCCGTCGGTTATCAGATTTATCCATAAGATATGAATCGCAAGCAGTGGTATCGGAAGTCCCAGAAAAGGTGCAAGAGATATTACCCAGATCTCACCTGAATTCCCGGTCATGATGTATCTGATGAACTTTAGAATATTGTCATATATTCTCCGGCCATGCCGTATGGCTTTGATTATTGTAGCAAAGTTATCATCAAGCAGAATCATGTGAGCAGCCTGTTTTGAAACTTCTGTCCCATTGATTCCCATTGCAATGCCGATATCTGCATTTTTAAGTGCCGGGGCATCATTAACACCATCCCCGGTCATGGCTACATAATTATTTTCACCTTGTAGTGCCTGAATTATTCTTAATTTTTGTTCAGGATTAACTCTGGCATAAACACAGATCTTTTCAACTATAGAACTAAATTCTGATTCACTCAGCTCAGCCAGTTCAGTGCCGGTCATAACCAGATCATGTTCATTGCTTATAATTCCCAGATCTGTTGCAATTGCCGTAGCTGTCAGTTTATGATCACCGGTAATCATTACCGGTTTGATACCTGCATTTTTACACTGTGATATGGCCTGTCTGACTTCTTCGCGTGGCGGATCAATCATCCCTGCAAACCCAATCATTATTAAAGATGACTCTAATTCCTTTGGATTTATTATATCCGGTATTGCAGGAAGAAGCTTATAGGCATAGCCCAGCACACGATGTCCGCTGGCAGACATGGCATTTTGTTCTTTATCAAATTCAGTATACGCAAGCTCATTTTGATAGGTCAATTTGTCGAGCAGGACATCCATACCACCCTTGGTAATCATAATTACGCCCTGCTCGGTTTGATGGAATGTACTCATGCATTTTCGCTGAGAATCAAAAGGAATTTCAGCGATTCTAGGAAATTCTTTTTCTAAGTTTAGTTTATCATATCCCCTCGAGGAGGCATACTGAACCAATGCTAGTTCAGTAGAATCACCAAGCCATTCCCCATTTTCATTTTTCAGGACCTCATTATTCAATGCCATAGCAGAAAGAAGATTGTTCTTTTCGGTAGAAAAGATCACCTTAACCTGATCTTCAGCCTCATAAGTTTTTCTCACTGTCATTTTATTGATGGTCAGTGTACCGGTCTTATCCGTGCAGATATAGCTTACTGAGCCAAGGGTTTCAACAGCAGGAAGTTTACGGATGAGTACATTCTGTTTAACCAGCTTCTTAGCCCCAAGGGCAAGTGAAATAGTAACCAGTGCAGGCAGGGCTTCCGGTATCGCGGCCACAGCAAGTGAAATAGATATCAAAAGCATTTCAGTTAAACCTTCTCCTCTTATCCATCCTGAAATAAATATAATTGCACAGATCAGCAGAATAATCAGGGAAAGACGTTTGCCGAATGCAGAGAGCCGTTTCTGAAGCGGGGTACTGTTATCTGCAATCTGAATCATGGATGCAATCTTTCCGAGTTCAGTTTGCATTCCGGTTTTAACAACAATTGCCATCCCATGTCCGCTGTTAATGAAGGTGCCTTTAAAACCCATATTCGTCTGGTCGGCAAGCGCCAAATTCTCAGTTCCCAGCTTATTTATACTCTTCTCAACATTTTCAGACTCACCGGTGAGTGCAGATTCATCTACTTTTAATGATTGAACTTTAATAAAGCGGATATCTGCAGGTATCACATCACCGGCTTCTAAAACAATCACGTCACCCGGAACAAGTTCTGTGGCGTTTATTTTTATGGATTTCTGATTTCGCAGAACAATTGCCTGGCTGCTCGACATATTTTTGAGAGCCTCCATCGCTTTTTCAGCACGGTACTCCTGAATGAATCCAGCTAAAGCATTCAGAATAATGATGCTTAGGATAATAATTGAATCTGTGAGATCACCGGCAATACCCGAAATTACGGCAGCTATGATCAGAATTATGATCATAAAATCGCTGATCTGATGGAATAAAATATTCCATACGGTCTTCTTTTTACCTTCCTGAATTATGTTTTTGCCGGCTTTTGCAAGAAGTAATTCCGCTTTGTTCTGATCCAGTCCTGAAGCTGAACTGTCCAGTTCCTTATATACATCAGAAATACTTGAGTTATGCCAGTTCATTAAACCAAATTTAGCAGGTTTTAAACCGGAATAATACGGTTCAATAAAAGAGTGCTTAAAGACCTTTGTCGGTATAAAATTGAGCTATTTTATTTTATCCTCGGCTTTGTTCATATTTTCAATACCCTTTATCAGTGCATCGGGATTGAATGAAATACTATCAATCCCTTCCTGAACAAGAAAATCTGCAAATGCCGGAATATCACTTGGAGCCTGACCGCAAAGACCTACCTTGATATGATTTCGCTTGGCAGCCCTGATTGCCTCCCGGATTAAGCCTTTTACGGCAGGATTCTCCTCATTGAATAAATAACTTACCAGACTGGAATCTCGGTCGATGCCTAAGCTAAGCTGAGTCAGGTCATTCGAACCAATAGAAAAGCCATCGAATAGCTTTGCAAATTCATCAGCGAGCAATACATTACTGGGAATCTCAATCATGACAAAAACCTCCAGTCCGTTCTCGCCCTGTACCAAACCATTGATTTTCATTTCATTCAGTACTTTTTCCCCTTCTTCTATCGTCCGGCAGAAGGGAATCATCAATTTCACATTTTTAAGCCCCATTTCTTCCCTTACTCTTTTCATTGCCCTGCATTCCAGTGCAAAACCTTTGCGGTAAAAATCGCTGTAATAGCGTGAAGCTCCGCGGAGTCCGATCATCGGATTTTCTTCATGAGGTTCAAAGTATTTACCTCCTAAAAGATTGGCATATTCATTACTTTTAAAATCGCTGAGTCTCACAATGACATCGTTTGGGTAAAATGCAGCTGCCACCATGGCTACAGATTCGGCGAGACGGTCAACAAAATAGTCCTTTCCGTTTTTATAATTTTTTGTCAGATTATGGATCTCTTGTTTTAAAGCCTTGTCTTTAACCTTTTCCGGTTCACATAGAGCAAGCGGATGGATCTGAATACTATTTGAAATCGCGAATTCAAGTCTTAATAATCCTACCCCTTTGTTTGGATAAGAGCTCAATTCAAATGCCCTGTCCGGGTCTGCCAGAATGAACATTGCTGAAGTTTTCGGTAATTTAAGTCCGCTGAAATCCTGTTCATCAACAGTCCATTTTAACAATCCCTCATAGATATGCCCGTCCTTCCCTTCTGCACAGGAAACAGTGATCTTATCTCCTGTCTTAATTGCCTCTGTTGCATTGCCTGATCCAACCACGGCTACTGTACCCAGCTCACGGGCAACAATGGCAGCATGGCTGGTTCTGCCGCCCTTATTGGTTACAATGGCCGCAGCTTTCTTTAATATCGGGTCCCAGTCAGGGTTAGTGATGTCTGTTACCAGGATCTCGCCCTGCAGCAATTGATCGCCCTCAAGCGGGCTCCTCAAAATTCTTGCCTTTCCTGAAGCGATGTTATCTCCCAGAGCAATTCCGCTGGCAAGTAATTTGCTTTTTTCGCTTAGTTTGAAGATTTCATGAACCCGTTTTCTCTCCTTAGCATGGACAGTTTCTGGTCTGGCCTGGACAATGTAAAGCTGTTGATTAAGCCCATCTTTCGCCCATTCTATATCCATTGCCTTTCCATAATGTTCTTCAATCAACAGACACCACCTGGCCAGAGTAATGACTTCAGCATTGTTTAATGAAAGTTCATTTTTCTTTTCCTCGGAGGTGTCATAATTTATGATGGTCTTTTCGGCAGAAAGTTTATTTGCATCATCAGCATAGACCATGGTAAACTCTTTTTTTCCGCAATGATTCCTCAATATTGGATCGTATTTCCCTTCTTTTAATATCGGTTTAAAAACAGTCCATTCATCGGGTGTAACTCTTCCCTGGACAATATTTTCGCCCAGACCCCATATACTGTTAATGACTATCGTGTTTTTAAAGCCCGAATCCGGATCAATTGTAAATGCAACGCCCGATGATGCCTTATCACTTCGTACCATTTGCTGGACTCCCGCAGAAATGGCAATATCCATGTCCATAAACCCCATGTCATAGCGGTATTTTATCGCCCGGTCAGTAAACAGGGATATATAACAGCGATGTATGGCGTCAATTAGTTGTTCAACTCCGCTGATATTCAGAAAAGATTCCATTCTGCCTGCAAAACTCGCTGTTGGGAGGTCCTCTGCCGTGGCACTGCTTCTTACTGCAACATCCAGTACCTTAATTCCACATCGTGCAGAGAGATTAAAATAGGCTTCTTTACTCGCTCTGATTATTTCTTCAGGGATCTTGGACTTACTAATCAGTTCCCTTGCTTGTTCTCCAACTGAACTAAGATTGGATAAGTTTTTCCTGTCTAATGATGCCAATAACTCCTGCAAAGGCTGTTCAATCTTATTTTCTTTCCGGAACAACCTGTAGGCATCTGCACTCAGTGCAAATCCGTCAGGGACCTTTATCCCTTTAGATGAAAGTTGATTGTACATTTCACCCAATGAAGCATTTTTTCCTCCAACCTTCGGCAGATCTTTGATGCTGATCTGATTAAATGGAATGATATAGTGAGATACCGACATGATTTTTTTAGCTTAGAATAACATGACAATTTATGAGTATTAATCAGCTTAATCTTTGATTTTAAGCAATCAAAAAAATGACAGGAATCATCAATTGAGTTAATTTAAATACTAAAGTGTGAAAGGCTTGAAAAAAAATGCAAAAATGACTTGTCATTTTCTGTAATTAAATTAGATTTGTTTAACCTAAAAAATATAACGATGGACAAATTTACAAAAATGAAAAATTTGCTAGCTTCAGTTGAAGTTGATGCAAACAAATTCTACAATTCAGGTAACAGTGCAGCCGGAACAAGAGTTCGTAAAGGAATGCAGGATTTGAAGAATCTTGCTCAAGAGATCAGAAATGAAGTTACTGAGAAAAAAAATAGTGCAAAATAATTTTTCTCACTGTTTTAAATAATAAAAGGCCCTCTCAAATTTTTGAGAGGGCCTTTTTTTTAGTATTACAGTGACATTCTTTTTATTAAATCGGACCAAATGGATCATTTTGGCCATTATTCAAGTATTTTTTTTCAAGCAGAATATCGATGGTTTTGTTCAGATACTTTAGCAAATCCTCATTCTTGCTTAGATAATTGTGATGGCTTGAAATAAAATGATGAAGTTCCATGATGAGCAGCTGAACCAATTCCCGGTTCGATGTGGAGAGAATTTCCTCACTTATAAAAAGAATGTTGCTTCTGATAATTGTATCTATTTCCAGGCGTCCCAATAGCTTAAGATAAATTCTGATCAGTTCAATTTTATTGAATTTGTTCCGTGCCTTGAGGCGTTGCTTAATAAAGGCAAGGTCATTCATATCACCCTCATTCTGAAATATTTCAGCTATCGCAATGTCCAGATTCCCACTTGACGATTCCGCTCTGAATTTAGCCATTTGATAAGCTTTTTCTTTATCCAGCTTGTACAAACCTCTTAAACCCGCCGATGATTCCTTTGAGCCCTTCAATAAAGAGGTTGAGAAAAAGAGATCATAATGACTTTTATCATCAAGCTCTGACAATCTTTCAAGAGCAATAGTCCTCAATTGTAATTTTTCATCATTTTGTGCAATATCCTTAAGGCAATCCTTTAATTTAGGATCAATTGCCCCTGAAAAGTTAAAGTGTTTTAATACATAAACTTTAACCTGAGAACAAAAATCTTTCAATGCATCAGCAAAAATCTTCTCCGGAAAACTATATCTGCCGGTAACGCTGATAAGATATTTTATGGCCTCAAGTCTTTCCTGATAATTTTTTGAGGTGTAAAATTGTTCGACAAACTTGTCTGTCAGAGCTTGCCCCTCATTCGTCAGCATTCTCAGAAATCCTCTGGTGTACCTGCTGCTATAGCGTTCAGATTTGACGGAAATTTCATTATTCATCATGGTAGCTCTTATGTTTTAGGCTTAAGTCACCGAATTCAAACGAATGATAAAAACGCTTATAAATCAGACGACGGATTTTGGAATTAGTTGCATGATATCCTGATAATTAAAAATGAAATTGTTAGCATTTTGAATGTTATAACTTTTCCCGTTTAATTATCATTTTCCTTACATTCTGTCAGTATTTAGCCGGATTGAGAGTCAATCAACGGCGTGTAAGGACATTCCGGGATTCGGCTTCCGTAAAAAATTTATTGATACTGGTTATTTTCCAGTTACCATTTCTGTCTAGCTCAAGGGTTAGGAAGTTCTCAATTACGAAATCTTCGTAGACAAAATTCACTTTCGCCAGGGTCATGGCAGAACTGCTGGCAATTACATCAATTGTAGTGGAGCAATTTTGCTTGATACCCTCATTCTGTTTCATAAGCTTCATGATTGAAATCTGATTCTGTGAGAGCACTTCATCACCTTTTGAAAATTTCATTACTGCATCTGAACTGAGGATCCTGTTCAGTTTGGCAGCGTCGGTGTATACATGACTTTCCGCAAAATCATTGATGACATTTTTAACATTAGTTGAGGGACGATTTTTTGCGAATGCTGTGCTTGTTAATACTGCACATAGTACAGTACAAAACATAATGGATTTAAGGTTCATTTTTGTGTTTTTTTAGTATAATTTTCTGATCTAAATTTCCATATAAAACCAGCCTGCCACATAGGCAAAAAACACCATTAATTCCATCCGGACTAAATAATTCAGATTCTTGTTTTTTTTTGACTATTGCGCTTAAATATTACTTATTTTATATTATAAATAATTGATAATTAAATAGATATGAATTATTTTTCTCTCCTTTGGTATTCAAGTTTGGAGTAAAAATTCTATAAATTTTTCAATCATTGAGATTGGAGTCTGTTAAATTTTGTTAATGGGAAAAATCAGTGCATTACCGGCTAAAAAAGGCAGTCATTTAAGGGAGGTTATTTTCGCTAATGGATTGCCTTTTTTGCTGATATCTTTTGAAATATCTCTGCACATATTTCAGTAGAATGTTGATCTTTATTCTGGCGTATTTTAAAAAGTAGGATCATCATTATCCGGGTATTTATGAAAAAAAGACTGTGGCTGTTGGGTTGTTTATTTGTATTATGTTCTGGTTCATTTGCCCAGCATAAGAGTTCGGTCAGTGATTTTGGTTTTCTGAAAGGAAGCTGGACAATGAATAAGGGAAAGGGTCGTCTTGTTGAATCCTGGAAAATGAGCAAAGATTCTGGTATGGATGGAATTAGTTTTTCAATAAGCAATACAGGTGACAGTACTTTACTTGAAACGATCAGATTATATGAATCTGCAGGCAATATTTATTATGAACCAAGCGGAAATGGTACAGGTAATGATTCCACAGTATCGTTTAAGTTAATTTCTGCAGAGAATGGAGTTTTTGTTTTTGAAAACAGGAATCATGATTTTCCCCAGCGAATTGTATATCAGTACCAGTCGGCAAGCCATGTTCTTGCATGGATTGAAGGTACTGTAAATGGTAAATTCAAAAAGATTGAATTCCCTTACAGCAGGGAGAATCTAAATTAGTTTTGCTGAAGATTAAGACGATATTTCCCCGGGGTAATGCTGTTCATGGTTTTGAAAAGTCTTATGAATGAACTCGGGCATTCAAATCCAATGATTTCCACTATTTCGTTCAGAGAGTATTTTGTATTAGTAAGCAGATATTTTGATCTGTCGATTCTCACTTTGATCAGGTATTGATGCGGCGATATGCCATAAGCCTGCTTGAATGTACGTAATAAATGATTCACAGACAGACATGCGGTTTGTGCAATATCTTCCAGGAATATGTTTTTATTGTAGTTGCTCGAGATATACTCTTTAGCAAAAGTAAGGCGCTTAAGGATCTCAATCTTGGTGCTTTTATTCAGAAAGCTAAGGTTCTCTGATTTATTTGAAACTTCTTTATGATAGATTTTAAAGTAGTTGATCAGGCTATGGTGGAGGTATTCATTGACCAGTAAATCATCAGGCGACTCCTGTTCAAGCTGGTTTTTAAGGTTCAGGATGTTGTATTTCATATCACCTGAAAAGGGATAGATGGTTTCTAAAAAGAATCCCTTTGTATGCTCAGTTGAATGGAAGGGATCATCCAGCAGTGCTTTCATATTTTTATGCTGGGTTCTGTAAAAATCATTCAGAAATTCAGGAGCAAATGAGATTGAAAGCATATTCACAGGTATATTGGAATCCACCTTGCTGGAATATTGAGTGCCCTGATTCAGAGCCAGAAAACTGTCGGGATATAGATTTAAATGTCTTTTACCGATATCATAACTTGAATTACCGCTAAATACCATTTGCATAGAAAAGTTGCTTATGTGCTCCGGATAAAAAGCTTTTTTTACGGTCTCGCTTGATATCTGATTGTTATTCTTAAGTACACGTAAGTATTTCATATTATTAAAACTATATATCGGTATATATTCTTTCTTCCAGTAAAGTGTATCTGTTTTCTTCATGTCCCAGAAAGTCTACCCTCAGGCCGGCTTCAGTATATTCAGGCCTGCTGATAAATTCAACTCCGGCAAGAGTATATTTATGATAATCCCTGAGGCAATCATCAGTATGGAAAATGATGTAAGTGAATTCCGGCTTATTTTCTATTTCCTTCATGATCAGGGTTAATAAATTGCCATTACTATCCCTCAATTGAATGGTATCATTTATTGGAAACTTACTTAAAAACAACTTGTCAGTTGGAATGAATTGCAGTTTATCAATAACAAAATCCAGGGCATCAGCAAGATGAGGAACATGATCCGGCAAATAACTCACTTTCAAAGTTATAGGTCTGCGTTCAGATCTAACTTGCTGATTACTAATATTTTGATCTTTGCTTACCATGGAATGCTTATTTCCTATTGCTTAACTAGACTATATGACGCCAGCTATTACAAAATGTTGCTAAGAAAATTAAAAAAGTGATTTTCGCATATTTGTACAGTTTAGGATATCATGCATTAATTCAGTTTCCCGGTCTAGATTATCATTCCATTTGTATTAGATTTGCAATTCTGAATTATGAAAGATTTCAAGAAGTATTACCTGATACAGGCAAGTCCGGAGGAGGTTTACCTCGCACTGACCAATCCACTGACAATCTCCTTATGGACCGGAGCTGAAGCAATTATGAGTACTGTTCCAGGCTCTGAGTTTTCACTCTGGGATGATAGTATTTGCGGAAAAAATATTGAGTTTGTAGAAAACAAAAGGATAGTTCAGCAATGGTATTTCGGAGATCAGCCGGAGGAATCCATTGTGACCTTTATACTGCACCCTGACAAAAATGGCACTTCAGTTGAATTAAGGCATACTAATATCCCTGACTCTGATATCGATGATATGATCGATGGCTGGAACCTGAATTACTTTGGTGCTTTGCAGGATTTCTACGACGAATAATAAGCAAAAAACCTTACTGAATTTTAGTTGAAGGAGATACTTGTTTCTTAAGTTCCCAAATTAGAAATCCGCAGACAAGAAGATATTCAATTCCGGTAATCCAATAATTCTCCTCGTAAGGGACTTTAATATAGGTATAATAGCTAAGGGGTATCAGTGCTGACCAGACCAGTGCGAAGCGAAATCTGGTAAAAGCTGAAAGAGCTACAAGCGGACTTAAGTACCAGGGATGGACAACCGCAGAGAATGCCAGATAAATCACCAAAAGCCAGAAAATGCCATTTAGTAGCTCCAATTTTTTGTAATAGATCCAAATCATACCAGATAATGCAAAAACAATCATAATCTTACTTAGTACAGCAATCGGATTATACGACAGGATCATTTGCCCAATAGATCTGAACATTAAGTAAATGCTACCATTAAATTCAAATTTTCCATAATAAAGTCTAAGGCTTTCTGCAAAATTCAAGAAACGATCTGTATTATTTACTAATGTTAGATTTAGTATTATAGCGTACATCAAGCATGTAATGCAGTATTTAATTGTTCTTTGCCAATCAAGTTTTTTAATGAATAATGGAATGAAAATCAACGGCAGTAGTTTTGTGAGAATAGCCAAAGTTAAAGCTGCAGCCGAACCTAAATATCTTTGTTGATTGATGAACCAAACTGCCATTAGTGTGAATAGGATCATGAAGGCTTCAAAGTGAATGTTCCCACTTAACTCTATGATTACCAATGGGTTTAAAGCATAGATTAGTTGCAGCGATTGGGTATTTTTTCTTGCAGAAAGAAGTGCCTTTAATAGAAAGATCGTTCCAAGTTCGGATAAGAAGATGGCAGTTTTGAGTATGATAATCGTATGATAAAGGCTATCACCACCAATCCCTGAGGCAATACTGAAAATGGTCTGACAGAATTTTGGATAGACACTAAAATACTCAGGGGAGTTGAGGTAAGGAAAGATTTGGTGAAGTAATGGATCCGAATGCTGTTTAATGAATTGGGTAGGGGTAAAGTCGAAGGGGTTAATTCCCAATTGTTGAATTCTTCCATCCCATACAAAGCGATAAAAATCATCAGATAGTGCGGGTATGGAAAAAATCAGGCAAAACCGGAAGAGTATACCACTCAGCAGCAAAACCCTGAAATGATCAGCACTGCTGTTTTGTTGAAGGATATATGCAAACAGAAATAAGGAGCTATAAACGGTTATTAGCAGTGGGAAATTCGATCTTTCAATGTAATAACCTACCAGGATATAGCCTATAAGTGATATTAACAGCAGAAAATATTGGATCCATTTAGTCATTTATGAAAATTAACTTACTTTGTAAAAGTATGCAAAAGCGCACATTTACCGACCAGATGGGAAGGCATATTTCCATTACATATCCTCCTCAACGAATTATTTCTCTGGTACCATCACAAACAGAACTTCTTTTTGATTTGGGGCTGGATACAGAAGTAATAGGGATCACAAAATTTTGCATTCATCCTGAGAAGAAATTTAAGAGTTCGACCAAAATTGGTGGCACAAAAATGCTGGATACCGGTAAGATTCGGGAATTAAAGCCTGATCTCATCATCGGGAATAAAGAAGAGAATGAGCGAACCCAGATTGAAGAATTGATGAAGGAATTTCCAGTATGGATGAGTGACATCAAGGTTTTGCCTGACGCGATTGAGATGATCAAACAGATTGGTGAATTGACATTCAGGTCAGAGAAGGCTATTGAGATTGCAGAAGGTATTCATGAAGGGTTTTTGAATCTGAAGATAAAACATAAGCCTGCCAGAACTGCCTATTTTATATGGAAAGATCCCTACATGCTGGCAGGAAAACAAACTTTTATTGATGATATTTTAAGCAGGGGAGGGTTTGAGAATGTGATTACTGAAGATCGATATCCCGAAATTGGTGCTGATCAGCTCATTAAGCTCAGGCCTGAACGTATCTTTCTTTCTTCTGAACCATATCCATTTAAAGATGAGCATGTTAGGATAATCCAAAGCATTTGTCCGGAGGCCCGGGTTTCAATAGTTGATGGTGAAATGTTCTCCTGGTATGGTAGCAGGCTGCTTCTCAGCCCGGCCTATTTGAGTTCCCTCGAATAATAATAATTAATTAGCTTAAATAATAAGCATAAATCATTTTGTAGTTAGATAGAAAAACGTTATTTTTGCCGACCGAAATATATCGGAATTGTGATGAATATCGTTTACCAATGACAGTATTCAAGCTTCCGGGAGATTTTGGAAAATAATCCTAACAATGCGGATGTGGCGTAATTGGTAGCCGCACCAGACTTAGGATCTGGCGCTTCACGGCGTGGGGGTTCGAGTCCCTTCATCCGCACTGATTAATTCCCCGGCTGCAAGCCGGGGAATTTTTGTATAAACAAAAACGACATAAAACATATAAAATGAACATTACACAGGACAAAATAGACAATCTGAATTCTGTACTTACTGTTAAGATTAATCCTGAAGATTACAAAGAACGTGTAGAAAAAGCGATCAAAGCGCAGGCTAAAAAAGCGAAACTTCCGGGATTTCGTCCGGGAATGGTTCCTGCCGCACATATTAAAAAGATGTATGGGAAAAATATTCTCGTAGATGAGATCAATAATATCCTGAACGACACCCTGAGTAATTACATCAGCGAGAATAAGATTGAAGTCCTTGGACAGCCATTACCTAAAATCGACGATAGCAAAGAGTTTAACTGGGATTTTACCGATGAATTTGAGTTTATTTATGAACTGGGAATAGCTCCGGAATTTGATCTTGATTTTTCAGCGAAAGATAAATTAACTTATTATCAGGTTAAGGTTGATAAGGATACACTTGCTTCAAGGATCAAAAACCTTAGAAAAAGTTATGGCAAAATGTCAAATCCTGACGTATCGGCAGACGATGATGTTATCTATGCAGATTTAAATCAAATTGCTGCAGATGGTTCTGTTTTTGAAGGAGGAATTTCGAATACGACATCTGTTCGTTTAGACCAGGTGGAAGATTCGAAGATTAAGAAATCACTGATTGGTCTTAAAAAGGATGATGAGGTGGTTCTGGATATTCAAAAAGCGTTCGATAGCAATGCAACAATAATTGCAAAGCTTTTGAATATTTCTGAAGAGGATGCTCAGGATCTTAAATCTAAGTTCAAATTAACTGTTAAAAATATAAACCGACTGGAGGAAGGTGATTTGAACCAGGAGTTTTTTGACAAGATATTCGGTGAGAATGTTGTTAAGACAGAAGCTGAGTTTGAGGAGAAGATCAGGGAAGAACTTGAAAGCATGATGGTTCAGAATGCTGACCAGAAACTTCAGGCTGATATGTTCCAGTTTGGGTTAGACAAAGTTAAGCTTAGTTTACCTGATGATTT
This sequence comes from uncultured Sphingobacterium sp., assembly GCA_964616525.1. Classification (GTDB taxonomy): domain Bacteria; phylum Bacteroidota; class Bacteroidia; order Sphingobacteriales; family Sphingobacteriaceae; genus Daejeonella. The sequence goes on from CAZTRY010000012.1 coordinate 38,170, forward strand.
CCTGAAACGTTGGTTAAAAGCAACCAATGAGAAGTTAAGTGAAGAGGAATTGGAAAAGGGTTATGATGATTTTGCACGTAATCTGCGCTGGACTTTAATTGAGAACAAGATTATCAGGGATAATAAATTAGAGATCAAATACGAGGAAGTGTTTGCAGCTGCTAAAAATCGCCTTGACGGACAGTTCCGCATGTATAGTCCGCAGCCTCTTTCTGAAGAACAACTGGGACAATACACAGCACAGTTCTTACAGAATAAAGAGAATGCAAATCGTATTTTTGAGGAGGTTAAAGCACAGCATGTGTTTGATTATCTGAAGGGTGTTATTACCTTAGATAAAAAAGATATAGAGTATAATAAGTTTCTGGAATTGAAATAATTATTGTTTTTGGTTTTATGACCATTTATTTCGATCTGTTCTTTTTATAGCTCTTTCGAAATAAATGTTAAATAATAATTATAAATTCAAAAATGAACATAGATAAAGACGAATTCAGAAAATATGCCGTTAAACATCATCGTATCGGCAGTCAGCATGTAGATAGTTTTATTGGAAGGGTTCAAAACGCTTCAATACCTACTGCAATGACACCTTATATTATAGAGGAACGTCAGCTGAATGTGGCACAGATGGATGTGTTTTCGCGTTTAATGATGGACAGGATCATCTTTTTGGGTGATGCAGTTCACGAAGGAATAGCCAATATTATACAGGCTCAACTGTTGTTTTTACAGTCGACCGATGCCAAGCGGGATATCCAGATTTATATCAATTCGCCGGGCGGCTCTGTTTATGCAGGTTTAGGTATTTATGATACCATGCAGTATATCAGTCCGGATGTAGCCACAATATGTACTGGCATGGCAGCTTCAATGGCAGCCGTGTTGCTTTGTGCAGGAACAAAGGGCAAAAGAGCAGCATTGCCGCACTCAAGGGTGATGATTCATCAGCCTTCAGGAGGTGCTCAGGGAGTTGCATCAGATATGGAGATTAATCTTCGTGAGATGCTTAAACTTAAGAAAGAACTTTATGATATTATAGCCAAACACTCGGGTCAAACTTATGAATGGGTAGAGAGGGCGTCTGATCGTGATTATTGGATGATCGCCAATGAAGCCAAAGAGTTTGGTATGATTGATGAAGTTTTGGTTGGAACCGGAGATAAGAAGTAATGAGTAAAGGAACTAAGGATATTAAATGTTCATTCTGTGGCTCAGGCAAGCAGGATACACTGATGCTGATTGCCGGTCTTGATGCGCATATCTGTGATAAGTGCGTAACACAGGCCAATCAGATCCTGGCAGAAGAACTGAATGTCCGCAAAGCCAAATCAACTCAGACCTTCGAAACCCTGTTGAAGCCAGTTGAGATAAAAACTCATCTTGACCAGTATGTTATCGGACAGGATCAGGCGAAAAAGATACTTTCAGTAGCTGTTTATAACCACTATAAACGCTTGAATCAAAAGGTTGGTAAAGATGAGGTTGAGATAGAGAAGTCCAACATCATCATGGTTGGTGAAACAGGTACAGGAAAAACCCTGCTTGCCAAAACTATTGCCAAAGTTTTAAATGTACCTTTTTGTATATGTGATGCTACAGTATTAACTGAAGCAGGATATGTTGGGGAGGATGTGGAAAGTATTTTGACCCGCTTACTTCAGGCTGCCGACTATGATGTAACGGCTGCTGAGCGTGGTATCGTTTATATTGATGAGGTTGATAAGATAGCCCGCAAGAGTGATAACCCTTCAATTACACGTGATGTGTCGGGAGAAGGGGTGCAACAAGCTTTGTTGAAAATTCTGGAAGGTACCATTGTCAATGTACCCCCACAGGGAGGAAGGAAACATCCTGATCAGAAGATGATTCCGGTGAACACGAATAATATCCTGTTTATTTGTGGTGGTGCATTTGACGGAATAGAGAAGAAGATAGCCAACAGACTTCGTACACAAACTGTGGGTTATAAGGTTGATAAGGATGAATTTAATATTGATCTTAAAAACCTTTATAAATATATTACTCCACAGGATCTGAAGTCATTTGGGCTTATTCCTGAACTTATTGGCAGATTACCGGTGATTACTCACCTGAATCCATTAGACAGGGAGACTCTGCTTAGCATATTGGTTGAACCCAAAAATTCATTGATTAAACAGTATAAAAAACTGTTTGAATATGAACATGTAAAGCTTGAATTCGATAGGGAGGTAATGGAATTTATTGTAGACAAGGCGATGGAGTTTAAACTCGGAGCCAGAGGTTTACGTTCCATTTGTGAAGCGATTATGATCGATGCAATGTATGAGACGCCCTCCGGAAAAAGTGGGAAGGAGTTATTCATTACTCTCGAATATGCTAAAGATAAATTTGAGAAATCAGATCTGAAAAAATTAAAAGTTGCATAAAATAAGCCCCGGACCAAAGCCGGGGTTTTTTGTTCAATAGATATTATTTATTATGGAAAAGAAAGATCATAAATCTGAAACAGCCTCTTCAGTTAAAAAGGATACCGAACTGGAAACGCCAGTTAAACCTGGTTTGAAGATTAAGGATGATATTGTAGCCAACTGGTTGCCACGCTATACCGGGAGGCCGCTTGCTGAATTCAGTAATTTTATTTTGCTCACAAATTTTTCCAGATACCTGAAGCTTTTTTCGGAATGGAATGATAATGCTCCGATTATGGGCCTTGATAAGCCAATGCAGAGCGTTTCTGCAAATGGTATCACATTGATCAATTTTGGTATGGGTAGTCCCATGGCTGCAACCATGATAGACCTGCTTACCGCTATCAAGCCAAAAGCAGTCCTTTTTTTAGGTAAATGCGGAGGATTAAAGAAAAAAAATAAAATAGGTGATCTTATTCTGCCTATTGCAGCAATCAGGGGAGAGGGTACATCCAATGATTATTTACCGGCTGAAGTTCCTGCCCTGCCCGCCTTTGCCCTGCAGAAAGCCATTTCTACAACTATACGTGATTACTCCTTAGATTACTGGACAGGTACCGTATATACGACAAACCGAAGGGTATGGGAGCATGACAAGTCTTTTAAGAAATATCTCAAAAGTCTGCGCGCTATGGCTGTTGACATGGAAACTGCAACTATTTTCACTACCGGATTTGCCAACAAGATACCAACCGGAGCCTTGTTATTGGTTTCTGATCAGCCAATGATTCCGGAAGGAGTAAAGACAGCAGAGAGTGATTCGCTGGTCACTGAAAGGTTTGTTGAAAACCACCTCAGGATAGGTGTTGATTCATTAAAGCAGCTGATTAATAATGGCTTAACGGTTAAGCATTTGAAATTCTAAGAGGTTTTCAGTACTCATTTTCAGATTCATTTATTCGGGAATATTTTTCTTCTGTTTTTTTCCGAATTTCCAATGGTTAAGACTACTTAAGTAGTAGTCTTACGATATATTATTCCGTATTTAATACGATAGTAATATATTATTTTGATTTTATTCCATTTTGGCATTTATTCTGTTGCTTCGGGCTTAAATGCTTATTTTTGCATTATGTGGTATAACAATATTTTAGAAACCATAGGCAACACACCTCTGGTTAAATTAAACACAATAACAAAAAATGTTAAGGCTACGGTTTTAGCTAAAATTGAAACTACCAATCCGGGTAACTCGATAAAGGACCGGATGGCGGTTAAAATGATTGAGGATGCTGAGCGGGAAGGAAAACTTAAGCCGGGAGGTACAATTATTGAAGGAACCTCTGGTAATACTGGTATGGGATTGGCAATGGCAGCCATCATCAAGGGTTATAAGTGTATTTTCACTACCACTGATAAACAATCAAAAGAAAAGGTTGATGCATTGCGTGCTTTCGGAGCAGAGGTTATTGTTTGTCCCACAAATGTTGAGCCTGAAGATCCCCGCTCATATTATTCAGTTTCCTCTCGTTTGGAGCGCGAGGTGCCAAATTCATGGAAACCTAACCAATACGATAATCTCTCTAATTCAAAGGCTCATTACGAACAAACAGGCCCTGAAATCTGGAGGCAGACTGAAGGGAAAATTACTCACCTGGTAGTAGGAGTTGGTACCGGTGGTACTATATCAGGTACCGGAAGATACCTCAAGGAACAGAATTCGGCTATTAAGGTTTGGGGAATTGATACTTATGGTTCGGTCTTTAAGAAATATAAAGAAACCGGAATCCTCGATAAAAATGAGATCTATCCATACATTACAGAGGGTATAGGTGAAGATTTTCTTCCTAAAAATGTGGACTTCGATATTATAGACCGTTTTGAAAAGGTAACGGATAAGGATGCCGCCTTGATGACCAGAGAGATTGCCCGTAGGGAGGGTATATTCGCCGGGAACTCCGCAGGATCAGCACTTGCCGGTCTGATGCAACTTAAAGATGAGCTGAAAGAAGGTGATGTCGTCGTGGTTATATTTCATGATCATGGTTCCAGATACATGGGTAAAATGTACAATGAAGACTGGCTGAGGGAGAGAGGATTCCTTAAAGATGAAAAACTTACCGCCAAGTCTATTTTACTTAAACGGGGCAGACAGGAAATTGTAACGATTGATTGTGAGCAATCTGTATTGCAGGCCATCAATACCATTAAATCATTAAATATTTCACAGATTCCTGTTACTCAGAAGGGGATGATCGTTGGTAAGATTACAGAGAGTGATATTTTGAGTTCTGTTATGGAGAACCCGGCACTTCGCTCAGGTTCTGTAAAGGACATTATGACCTCTTCTTTTCCATTTGTTGATCTGAATACTTCTATTGATAAGATCACTTCGATTATTAACAAGGAAAATATGGCTGTTCTGGTTGAAGATGAGCTGGGAGAAATCGAGATCATTACCCAGTATGATATCATTAATGCGATATCTGTCTGATCAGATTAATTCTCAGAGGTTTCGAACCAGGCACTCCATAAAATAAAGCCAAATCCTGAAAGCATAAATACATGATAGATCAGAAAACCGAAATCTTTAAAGTATATCCCTGAGCAGGCAGCAAATGCAAAGTAAAGAAAGAGCAAAAGCTCAGGGCTGTATTTGATAAAAGCCGGTCTCTTGAGATATGGATTTAATCCTCCCGACTTACTGACCTTAGGGGTTCTTATAAAGGCTGTCTTTTTACCTGTAATTCCCTGTAGTATTGCTCTAGTATTGTGGTATGACAATCCCAGAGAAAGGACCATCGCAAGTGGGAATGCAGTTAGGACTTCTATTATTGCTGCCATAAATTTCTTTTTATCAACTAAGATTGCAGTAAAACAATACAGGAAGTTGATCAGCATTACTGTCATTAAAATGGTATTCCATTTAAAGAGCTGATTGAATTCTGTCGAAGTATTTTTAATGAACATTAATGGAACGCTAATTAACGCACTGATTAAGACAAAGGCATAGATGTAGTTATTCAGAAGATGAAAGCTTCCAAATAGTTTCACGGGCAAACTCAGTTTGGCTTTCCAAAGTTGGCCCAATAGTTTTTTTGAAGTTTCAACGCCACCTTTTGTCCATCGAAATTGTTGTGTGCGTACCGCACTTATCCGGTCTGGTAATTCTGCAGGTATGGAAATGTTTGAACAATAATTGAATTTCCAGCCTCTGATCTGGGCCCGGTAACTTAGATCAAGGTCTTCGGTGAGTGTATCTGATTTCCATCCGCCGGCATCAGTAATGCATTCTTTTCTCCAGATTCCTGCAGTTCCGTTAAAATTTATAAAGTACCCACCCTTGTTTCTGCCTTCCTGATCTATAATAAAATGATTATTCAAGCCGGTTGCCTGTGCCCTGGTTAATACTGATTGCATTGCATTGAGATGCCCCCATCTTGTTTGTACCATTCCTGTCACTTTATCTGTGAAGTTGGGTAAGGTGTTGAGAAGGAAATCCGGATGGGGTACAAAGTCTGCATCAAATATGGCTAAATACTCTCCGGATGCTTTGACTAGTCCGTTTTGTAATGCACCTGCTTTATATCCCTCCCTGTTTGACCGTTGAATATGATGAATGTTGAAACCAAGAATTTTTAATTCTCCAATTCTTTTTGCAGCTATTGCGCTTGTATCATCAGTAGAATCATCAAGTACCTGGATCTCCAGCTTGTTTTTGGGGTAATTTAATCGTTCAACTGAATTCATTAATCGTTCAATTACAAAACGCTCATTAAAAATGGGTAATTGAACAGTCAGCAGAGGAATTTCTTTAACTGTATTGAATGGAGTTTCCTTTTTTCTATTGATGAGGAAAGTGATCAATAGAGCCAGTTGCCCGATGCTGAACAGGATGATGAAAAAAAAGAAAAAGTAATAAAGTATTACGATACCATGTTCAATCATAAATCCTGCTGCAAAGAAAAAATTTAAATATTTTTAAAAATGGCAAGTAATATTTTATACCCGGCCATAATTGTTCCTTTTATTGTGCCTGATACCTTGCTTACACCAATTCTTTTCCGGTAACTGACCGGGATTTCGGTAAACTTTAGCTTGAGTTTTGCTGCCTTTACCTGCATTTCTACCGTCCATCCAAAGGTTTTGTCCTTCATATTGATTTGTTGCAGTGCATTCCAGGTGATTGCCCTGAACGGTCCCAGGTCGGTAAAATGAGCTTTGTAAAATAGTTTTATCAATGAGGTAGCCAGCCAGTTTCCGGCGATTTGCTGGAAGAGCATCGAGCCTTTTTGTCTGTCTCCCAGCACTCTTGAACCAATGACCATATCAAAACCTGAAGACATAATTGGATAGATCAGTAATTCTATTTCGGCAGGGAAGTCAGAATAGTCACCATCCAAAAAGACAATGATATCATTCTGCCTGGCCTTATTACTGATATAGTCCATGCCTTTCAGGCAGCTGTATCCATAACCTTTCCTGTTTTCCCTTAATACAGTAGCCCCATTTTCTCTTGCTAAATACCCTGTATTATCTGTCGAAGCATTGTCAACTACAATAATTTCTGCGACTATGTCCGGAATATCAGCAATGACCTTTCCAATCGATTGGCTTTCGTTGAATGCAGGGATGATCACATAAATCAATGGTTTTTTCGGATCCTGAATCATGCCTTGTTTTCATGACGGATATATGGAATAAACCGACCTTCCTCTTCCAGATTTTCCAGTTTTAGGACTCCGCGAGGACAAACAGATGAACAAACACCGCAACCTACACAAGAAGCCCTGATAATATTCTCACCTTTTTGTGCATAGGCTCTTACATCAATTCCCATCTCACAATAAGTTGAACAATTCCCGCATGAGATACACTGCCCGCCATTTGTAGTAATTCTGAATTTCGATTTGAATCTTTGGAATAATCCCAGGACTGCAGCCATCGGGCATCCAAATCGGCACCAAACGCGGGAACCCATTATCGGATAAAAGCCGGTTCCAATAACCCCTGAAAATACCGAGCCAATCAGAAATCCATACCATTGAGAAAACAAGCCTGATACATCGCCCAAAATGGTTCCGCTTTTCCATGAGTTCAGCCAGAGCAGAGCTGTTGTAAGTACAATAAATATCAAAACCGAATGAACCATCCATCGCTCAATTTTCCATGCTTTAAGAGATTTATCTGAGTTCTGTCGGTAGGGGTCACCCAGGGTCTCAGCCAGGGCACCGCAACCACAAACCCATGAGCAGTACCATCTTTTACCGAAATTATAGGTTAGCAGAGGGGTCGCGATAACTGTCATGACCAAGCCCCAGAATACCATAAATACCCCCAGATTTCCTGATCTTATTAAATAATCTATATCATTTGGAAATAAATAGGAGTATTTTAAAGGCCAGAAATATGAAAAGTAAAATTCCGGCTGGTTCAGCTTCAATAGAAATGCGGGTAGTAAGAATGCAAATCCCAGCTGAAAAAACATCACAGATATGGTTCTTATGATATGATAACGACTGAATTTGTACTTTGCAATAAATCGCATTCCCATGATGAGAACCGCCAGGGTATAAAAAGTGCCATATAAAAACCATTGATCGGATGCTTTAGCTCTGAGTATAAAACTCAATGGATCCATGATGCGGATCAGACCTTCCAGATAGTAAGGAAACCAGTAAAGGATTACATAAAATCCGGTCAACAGTACAGCAATGCCCCAGGCAACAGCTCCCCGGCTATTTAGGGAATTTTGCATTATTCCATCATTTTTGATACCGGCCTGTGCCTTAAAATAGGGGATCGAATAAAATATGCCACCAGAAATGAATAATCCGGTGATCAGGAAAAAGAATGGCAGGGGATGGGACTTTCCGGCTCCGAAAGCGGCAATTATGGAACACAATAGTGCGCATGCAGTAAGTGCAGCACCGCCTTTTTGTAATGGGCTGGCTGCAGATGGACTCGCGATTGAAAGTGATATATCCTTCATTGGTTTAAATTCTTATTATTCATCAGTTCAGCCTTTTAAGTTCTGAAAATAGGAATCAGAGATATCATTGTAAAAGGCTTTTGAAAATTCAGGGTCAAACCAGCCCTTTTTCAGATTTTTTATCACAAAATCAATCGGTTTACGATCCCTGATCCACTCCTCCGCGATAATTTGTCTGAATCGGATGCCGATAAAATTAAAGCCCAATATGCTTTCATCTATACTGTTGTAGTTTACCCTGAAAGCATGTTTGCCATCAGGGTGTTCCCAGTAAAAACTTTTATGCTGTTCACTGATTTCAGGAAAAACCTGTCCGTATGTCTGATACTCTAAGTCAAAAAATTTTGCGGAATTAAACCATATTCCCCGATTGTATGCACTTTTATATCCGCAAATAGTTCTGGACAGTGTTTCTGCCTGCATTTTTCCGGTATACCATAATTGTTCAATGGCGGGATCTCCGGGCTTTGGATTACGAAACTGTGCACAATCACCTGCAGCATAAATATCAGGGATACTGGTTTCGAAGTATTCATTTATCAGTATGCCCCTGTCAGTTTCCAATTCATTTTGCTCCAGGAAACTGATATTGGGTTTTACACCGGCCGTGAGACCAACAAACTCACACTCAAATTTTTCTCCGGTATTTGTGAGTACTCCTGCCACATGGTTCTGATCATCAGAAATGATCTCCTTAAGCTCAGTGTTAAAGTAAAGATGTATTCCATGTCCGCTTATATGTTTACCAATTACTTTTGCTTCTTCTTTTGGTAAGACATTACTCCAGTATAAATTCTCACGTACAAGCATCTTGACCTCAATATTCCTGCTATGAAGCATTTCAGCCATTTCAATTCCAATCAATCCTCCGCCAACAATTATTGCTGATGAAATATTTTGGGTATTTCTCTCCATCAGTTCAAGATCGCCGAGACTGTAAAGACCCTGAACTCCATGGAGATCCTCTCCCGGCCATCCAAATTTATTAGGTATTGAACCGCTTGCGATAATGAGTTTGTCAAAAGCAATTGATTCACCATTTTCCAGAAGGAGTATTTTGTCTTTTGAATTCAGGGTTTTAACATATGCCCTGATGAGATGTATTCTGTTCTTATGCCAGAACCAGTCTTCATAGGGTTTGGTATGCTCAAATTTCATGTGCCCCATGTAGATATACATCAGGGAAGTACGTGAAAAGAAATGATCACTTTCCCCCGAGATTACCGTAATTGAAGCCCTGGAATCAAGCTTTCTGATATTCCGGGCAGTGGTAATTCCTGTAATACCATTACCGATGATGACAATATTCATGAATGATTCTGTTAAGCTGGTATTCGCTGTTTTGACTGATTTTAACCATTATACGAAATTATGTACTATAATGGATTATAAATATTGAAGATTTCCCACTCATAGTGCTTTTTGAGATAAAATAAACCCCAATAGACATTTATCAGAATAAGCGGAGAATGCTGGTAACAGGTTTGAATTATTCCGGTTGATTGTTTCTTATCCGGTATTTAATCAGACTTTAAAACTGATATTGTAAAAAATATACAAGCAACAAATTAAAACCTTCCCTGATTACAGCTAAGAATTAAAAACAAATTAAATTATTTGGTTAGTGCCCTGTTTTGTTGGTCACAATAATTCGTTTAATATCGGCTCCCAATGCTTTGAGCCGTGCATCTATATTTTGGTAACCACGTTCAATCTGCTCAATATTGTATATGATGGACGTTCCCTGTGCTGAAAGGGCTGCAATGAGTAATGAAACCCCTGCTCTGATATCGGGGGAAGTCATTTCAATTCCGCGAAGTTTCACTTTTTTGTCCAGACCAATTACTGTTGCACGGTGAGGATCACATAAAATAATCTGGGCACCCATGTCAATGAGTTTATCGACAAAGAAAAGGCGGCTTTCAAACATTTTTTGATGAATCAGGACGTTCCCCTTGGCTTGAGTAGCAATTACCAGCATGATACTTAGCAAATCCGGAGTAAATCCGGGCCATGGTGCATCAGCTATTGTCATGATTGAACCATCAATAAAGGTATCAACTTCGTAATGCTTCTGTGATGGTATAAAAATATCATCCCCTCTCAATTCAAATTTAATACCCAATTTTCTGAACACTTCCGGAATCATTCCCAATTCTTCAAAATGGACATTTTTGATCGTGATCTCGGATTCGGTCATGGCTGCCAATCCGATAAAAGATCCAATTTCAATCATGTCAGGCAAGAGCCGGTGTTCAGTCCCGCCCAGTTTTTTGACACCTTCTATCTTAAGCAGGTTGGAGCCAATTCCACTGATTTTAGCGCCCATACGGTTCAGCATTTTACATAACTGTTGCAGATAGGGCTCACAGGCTGCATTATAAATCGTTGTTTCACCTTTTGCAAGGACGGCTGCCATAACCACATTGGCAGTTCCAGTAACTGAAGCCTCGTCAAGTAGAATATAGGCACCTTTCAGATTACTGGCATCAACATTAAAGAAGTTTGTTTTTTTGTCATAAATGAATTTAGCACCCAGCTTTTCAAATCCAAGGAAGTGGGTATCAAGGCGCCTTCTTCCAATTTTATCACCTCCCGGTTTTGGAATAGCTGCCTTTCCGAAACGGGCCAATAATGGGCCCACAATCATAATAGAGCCCCTTAAGCTACCACCCTTTGCCCTGAATGCCTCCGATTGAAAAAAATCAAGATTAATCTTTGAAGCCTGAAAAGTATAGGTATCCTGATTTATACGTTCAACTTTAACTCCCAGATCAGCAACTAATTCAATGAGTTTATTCACATCCTTTATGTCCGGAATATTGCTGATTGTAATTTTTTCTTCAGTTAAGAGAACAGCGGAAATGATTTGCAATGCTTCATTTTTTGCTCCCTGAGGTATAATTTCTCCTTTTAAAGGTTTACCACCAACAATTTCAAATGCATTCATCTTTCGGGAAAGGGTTTTAATGTTTTAATGTATCGCGAAAAAGCTAATTTACAAAAACCAGCTTTTCTTGTTCAATTAAAATTTTATTGAATTGGTTAATTATTTTAATAAAAAAGAAATTATTTCATTTGACATATTCTGATTGTTCTGGCTTAGTATACAGGAAAAATGCCTTCGATAAATTTAGACCAGAGTATTTTATGTCAGAGTTAATATCTTTTTCCGCCGGGGTTATTGCTCCTCTGCCGATTAGAACCTGAATTGTTTCTGTTACTGCTGTTCTGTCTTCCTTTATTCTGGTTGGTATTTCTTTGTCTGCCGGCACTTTGTGCTTGTCTCACTTCTACACGCTGCAGGTTAACATTTTCTTCTAACTGCAGGGCACCATTTGACATTTCGCGCAAATCTTTGATAATGGTTTCATCAGCAACGCTGTCCTTATTCCAGGTGACATAGGCCATTTTCATAAAATTGGCAATAGACTGAACCATGGCCTGTTTCCGTTCCGGATCCTCAATATTTTTAGCCCGGCTTATCATGAGTTCTACAGTTTTTCCATAATGTTTATATTTTATCCTTTGCTGAGGATAAGACAATGGAGCCGGTTTAAATCGTATGGCATCTTCAGATGGTTTGGGATAAGGAGAATCCACATCAATTTTGAAGTCAGAAATAATGTGTAAATGATCCCATAATTTATGCTTGAAATCAGCAACATCACGTAAGTGCGGATTTAAAAAGCCCATAAGATCTATCACTACCTGAGCATAGCGATTACGCTCATCTTTAGTTGGCAGATCCACAATATATTTAACCATATTCTGGACATTACGTCCATATTCGGCAAGGATTAGTTTTTTCCTGGTGGTATTATAATCAAATGTCATTGTAACTAGCTATTGGCGCGGACTTAAATATGCGGTTTTTAAGCTCTAAATCGCGATTTTGAATTTATTTTATAATTTTCAATTTAGCAAATTTTAGCAATAATTGCTTCTGTCCCAAATCTTTGAAGAATATAGTTGCTTTGATGTCGGGTTTATTGCCTTCCAAATGAATTACTTTTCCAAATCCAAAGCGTTCATGTTCTACTTCCATACCCATCTGTAAACCTGATGTATCTGAAGGAGCAAATCCCTCACTGGGTATATGTGCTTTAGGAAGTATAGTGCTTGTCCTTGGAATTGAAGATGGTTTCGGTTTGCTAAAGGTCTCTTTTTGCTGCCAGGCTGATCTTTCATCATCAAAAAGTGAGCTTCCTGTGTTTTTTGCCTGGGGTTTAAAGTCGAGTTCAAGATATCGGGCATCTATCTCTTCAATAAACCTGCTGGGTTCACAACTGGTCAATGTCCCCCAGCGGTAACGTGATGTTGCATAGGAGAGCATTAGTTTTTTTCCGGCCCGGGTAATTGCAACATAAAATAGCCTGCGTTCTTCCTCCAGGTCTGTCCTTGAGCTGAGTGACATTTGGGAAGGGAAGAGGTTCTCTTCCATTCCAACAACAAAGACATTATCGAACTCCAGTCCTTTCGCCGAATGAATAGTCATTAAGGACACTGTATCAGCATCAGGGTTCTTGTCATTGTCGTCATTAGTGAGCAGGGCAATGTCCTGCATAAATATATCAAGGCCTTTTTCTTCTATATCTTCCCGTTCACTGAATTCTTTTATTCCGTTCAGCAGTTCCTGAATATTTTCATATCTGCTTAAGCCTTCAACAGATTTATCTGAATATAGATCTTTAAGCAGGGTGGAGTGTTGAGCAATATGCAAGGCTGTATCATAGGCTGAATGCGTTTTGGTCATCACCTGAAAACTTTGAATCAGGGATGCAAAATTTGCTACAGATGTTGAACTCCTTGAATCGAGGTATTTGGGAGCATCGCAAATTATTTCCCACAGGGTCAGGTTGTACTGATCAGCAGCAATCATGATCCGTTCAATGGTCGTGTCTCCAATCCCACGGCGAGGATAATTGATTACCCGTTTGAGGGCCTCTTCATCGTTGGGATTGAAAGTAAGCCTGAAGTATGCGATAAGATCCTTTATCTCTTTACGCTGGTAAAATGAGAGTCCACCATAAATTTTATATGGGACATTTAGTTTGCGTAGTGCTTCTTCCATTGCTCTTGACTGAGCATTCGTGCGATACAGAATGGCAAAGTCATGATATTTTGAACCTTTTTGTGCCTGCTCCTGTACTATGGCTTCAGCTACAATTTTACCCTCTTCATTATCACTAAAAGCTCTCGAGACGCGGATTTTATCTCCTTCTTCGTTGTCAGAAAAAACCGATTTTTTGAGTTGATTTTTATTATTGGCTATAATACTGTTTGCAACACTTACAATGTTTTGTGTAGAGCGGTAGTTTTGCTCAAGTTTAAAAACTTTCAGGTCAGGATAATCCTTTTCAAAATTGAGTATGTTTTGAATATTTGCTCCCCGAAATGCATAAATACTTTGGGCATCATCTCCTACCACACAGATATTTTCATTATTTGCAGCAAGTTTTTTGACAATCAGGTATTGAGAGAAATTGGTATCCTGATACTCATCGACCATTAAGTATTTAAATTTGTTCTGATATTTATACAGCACATCGGGATGTTCTCGCAGCAGCACATTCGTCTTAAAAAGAAGGTCGTCAAAGTCCATTGCACCAGCTTTAAAACAACGCTGAGCATATATTTGGTAGATTTCTCCTAAATTCCCCCTGCCAGTTGAAAAGTCCTCAGCCTGAATATGTTCGTTTTGGAGATATTCGGCGGGGGAAATCAGGTTGTTCTTAGATGATGAAATACGATTGTAAACAAAATTGGCATTATATAATTTATCATCTAACTGTTTTTCCTTAAGGATAGTCCGGATAAGGCTCTTGCTATCATCGGTATCGTAGATCGTAAAATTGGAAGGATATCCAATTTTATTGGCTTCAACGCGGAGAAGTTTTGCAAATACCGAGTGAAAAGTGCCCATCCAGATATTTTTAGCCTCCACACCGACCACTTTCATAATACGCTCCCGCATTTCTTTGGCAGCCTTATTTGTGAAGGTCAGCACCAGAATATTGAATGGGTCAACTCCTTTTTGTATAAGATGAGCTACACGGTATGTAATTACCCGTGTTTTTCCGGATCCTGCACCGGCAACAATCATCACTGGTCCTTCTGTCTGTTCAACTGCCGCCCGCTGAGAAGGATTTAGTCCGTCTAAATAATTCAAAATTTACTCCTGTTTTTTCTCTGCTAAATTAAGAAAGAGATTTGAGATTAAGGTCCGGGTTTGAATACTAAACCTATATAAGAAAATAAAAGGTATTGCTTAATTATTGCAATTCCGAAGACGAAAACTAAGAATTAGTCGTCATTGATCAAACTTGATTTATTGGGATTATTGAGGTTTTCATTGATATTGATAATCTTATCATCCAGATCATTTATGCAATTACCAATTTGCATAACCAGCTCATCTTTTTCTATTAAATCATCCTTTTCTAAAAGCATAAGACCTTTCAAGGTAGCTACCGGACTTCTGATCTGGTGAGACAAGTGGGAGGAATACTCTGACAATTTTTTATTTTTTATTTTAATATCTCTGGTCCGATCTTCAATTATTTCTTCCAGATTCTGGTTGATCATATCCAAATCGTCCTTTTGTTTGGAAATTTCGAGGTTCAAACGGCTTAATTCCCTGTTATTTTCTGCTGACTTACGAACGATTTTTGTTAATAAGAAAATAACAAAAAATGCCATAACCGCGATCGCTATACTTGCCCAAAGAAATAATTGGGTGTTTTTTTGTTTGGCAATAGTCAGTTCATTTTCTTTCTGCTTTTCAAGTTGAATATGCTGAGCCTCCAGGAGACTAATCTTGTCAGAAATATTATTCACAAATTTAGCACTATCATCGCGGTAGGCTTTCCTTAAATAAGTTAAGGCTTTAAAATAGTTTTTACGTTTACTTTCAAGTTCAAATGAAGTCAGGGTATAATTTCGGACAAGTTTTGAATCTTCCAGTAACTCGGCATATTTCAAGCCCTCTTCTATGGTTTTTTCGGCTTCGTCAAACCTGCTTTGTGCAATGTGTACAGAACTTAGGGTTAAGTTTATTGCAGCAATTGAGTTATTTAATTTTTCTTCCTTCGATTTCTTCAATGCTTCAATCAGGTGTCCTTCTGCACTTTTAAAGTCCCTGAGATTTAAATAAAGCACGCCAAGGTTCTGATGACTTTGAATAATACCAATTTTATTCTCCAGGATCTTGAACATGGAAAGGCTTTCCTGGTAATAGGTCAATGCTTTTGGAAAATTTTTTCTTTGTTGGTAAGCTGTTCCTATATTTAATTTAAGTCCTGCAATTAAATCCCTGATATTTAATTTTGTCGCAATTTTTAAGGATTTTTCAAAGTTTTCTAATGATTTGTTATAGTCAATATCACGATACAGGTTACCTATATTATTATAAACTTTTGCTTCCCCTTCCAGATTTTTGTTTCTTTTAAAATAACTTAAGGCATTCAAATAGTTCTCAATGGCTGTATCTATCGAATTTTTATAACTATTTCCAACTCCGATTACACGATAGGATTCTGCAATTCCATTGATATAATTGATTTTTACAGCTAATTTCAGGGCTTTATTAGCTTCAGAAATTGTGATGTCCGGATTAATCAGGCGGGATCTAAATGCTTGATTGTTAAGTTGAATAACTTTAGTAGTGTCAGAAATCTTTTTAATATTTGCGGAACTATTTTGAATAGTTTGAGTATAAGTGAAAAAGCTTATAACTATTGCAAATAAGTTCAGGATTTTCATTGCCATATTTAGTTGTAAGTTTAAAAAAAAATAAACAAATACGGGCAGCGTTTAATTTTTATTTGACGATCATATTGAAATTTATAAACTGAAATTTAAAATAACATATTACTAAAATTAACCCTAAACTCATGAAAAGATTATTATTAACAGCAGTTGTCCTGGGGACAGCATTATTTAGTTCCTGTGAAAAAGATGCACAATTAGCACCGGCTGAAAAAACCCTGATTAAATCAGATAAAGGAATTTTATGCCGTGGTTGTGGTGATTGGGATATTATAGAGCCTGCACTTAGCACCGAAACAACAACATTAAGGGTTACCAGTACTGTTGACTCAACTTCAACTAAGACTAACAGGTCAAAAAAGAACAGGTAAATTTATTTAACCCGACTAACGTATTGTTTATCAGTATGTTAAAAACGTTTTTATAAAAAAATTAATCATCCTACCTGATAGATATCAGGTATAAAAATAAACTATCATGAAAAAGATTATCGTAACATTATCTCTGGCAGGTATTATATCATTAGGTTTTACAGTTGTTGGGAGCAATAAATACTCTGAACAAGAAGGTGCATTAACTGTGAAAAATGCGACATCTGAAAAGCAAATCGGATTAAATGATAACAACGATAAGCGCCTGGCAAGCTGGGATTAATTTAAACTTATACAGCTATGCTTTGGTTTAGAATCAGCGAAATGATGTTGGCTGTAAAGGAGGTTTATTTAAAGCTAAACTGAATTTTCAAACAATGATTCATGACTAAGCATAGATTCATATCTTTGCATAAAAACCAATTATATGCAAGATATTAGACGATATGTAAGCGAAAATAAACAGCGCTTTCTGGATGAGTTATTTGAGTTGTTAAGATTCCCGTCAGTTAGTGCAGATCCAAAGTTTAAAGCTGACATGCTTAAAACTGCGGAATATGTTGCTGAAAAATTAAAATCTGCCGGAGCTGATGCAGTTGAGATTTGCTCAACTGCAGGTTATCCGATAGTATATGGTGAGAAAATTATTGATATCTCGCTACCTACAGTTTTGGTGTATGGACATTATGATGTTCAGCCACCTGATCCACTTGAATTATGGCATACCCCTCCCTTTGAACCGACTATTCGGGATGAGAAGATTTATGCCCGTGGCTCCTGCGACGATAAGGGACAATTTTATATGCATGTGAAAGCTTTCGAGCTAATGATGAGTACCAATTCACTTCCATGTAATATTAAATTTATGATCGAGGGTGAGGAAGAAGTTGGTTCAAGCAATCTTGGAATTTTTGTTAATCAGAATAAAGAGCGCTTAAAGGCAGATGTGGTATTGATCTCAGATACCTCAATGATTAGTCTGGAGCACCCCTCACTGGAAACCGGGCTACGAGGACTATCTTATGTAGAAGTTGAGGTTACCGGACCAGACCGTGATTTACATTCTGGTGTTTATGGCGGAGCAGTTGCTAACCCGGCAACAATACTGGCAAAGCTGATTGCTTCCATGCATGACGAAAATAATCACATTACAATCCCCGGCTTTTATGATGATGTACAGGAGTTAAGTGTGCAGGAGAGGGAAATGCTCAACAGAGCACCTTATAATGAGTCGGAATATAAAATTGATTTGAAAGTAAATGAATTGTGGGGGGAAAAGGGCTATACCACTCTTGAAAGAACTGGAACGCGCCCAACTCTGGAAGTTAACGGTATATGGGGAGGTTATATAGGTGAGGGGGCCAAAACTGTTCTTCCATCAAAAGCATTCGCAAAGATCTCCATGCGTCTGGTGCCAAACCAGCAATCAGATAAAATCACTAAACTTTTTAAAGATCATTTCGAAAGTATTGCCCCGAAAAGTGTAAAAGTTAAAGTTACACCACATCATGGTGGTGAACCTGTAGTAACCCCAACCGATAGTATAGCTTACAAGGCTGCACAAAAAGCAATTCTTGACTCATTTGGTAAGGAGCCAATTCCAACCAGGGGTGGAGGGAGCATTCCAATTGTAGCATTATTCGAAAAGGAGTTAGGTATTAAAACGGTTTTAATGGGTTTTGGATTGGATAGTGATAATCTTCATTCCCCAAATGAAAAATTTGATATTGCTAACTATTACAAAGGAATTGAAACAATTCCGCTATTTCATAAGTACTTTGCTGAACTCAGTAAATAATTAAAGGATATACTATAACTAATAAAGGCCGGAATTTTCCGGCCTTTATTAGTTATGTAAGCTTAGTTATATAATCTTGTTTTGTTAATTTAAACTGCCTGTTTTGTCTTGTTTGAGGAAGCAGGGTCTTTCCTCTGTGGTACTGCCAATCCCGTGTTCTACCTTAGTTTTCAACAGAGTTAATAGGTGTACTGAAAATTCTCAAGCAATAAAGCCAAAACTGACAAGCGGGTTTATTTCAAATAGC
>CAZTRY010000013.1:0-56314 GCA_964616525.1 uncultured Sphingobacterium sp.
GGAATTTGGTATTGAACTTTTATTTCGACAATTTAGTAATCTATCCCTGTCAATTTTCAACTATCAATTTTCAACTGTCAACTAACATGCATGTACAAAAGGAGCCCAGAGGAATAGTCCCCTCAAAGAAAAAAACTCTTTACCCGATCAGGGATGGGCTTCGTGATTATCTGATTAAATACGACCGGGAGGTAAAACTTCCTGTTCAGTACACAGATCTGATGCGGTTCAATCTGAAAACACCCCTTCGTGATAAGGAAGGGCGAGATACGCTTTGGTATACAGTATATTACGATGAAAGTGAGATGAAGGAATTATTCCCAAATCTCACTTATATCTATGCATTAATGAACACTGATGGTGATACCGCAGTTATGGAACACCTTTCAGTAGCGCGTATAGACTACTGCACCTTTGCCAATACAAGGCCGTTCAGGGTGCGAATCATCAATCGCCTGAATGATAACTATGATCATTTTTACATCAAGGTTGGAGATGCTTCACGGGTCTATGGCCTTGAGCTTGAGCATATCTTATCCCCAAACCGGATAATATATATGACGGACGGGAATACACTCATTGAAGAGCATATTCCCGGTTTGCCTGGTGATGAGTTTATTAAGCGAAGCCTAAATACTTCAAAATTTAATCAGATCAGGATTTGCAAGGAGTTTGTTAAATTTAATGAACGCTGTTTTGTGAGATTGCTGGGAGATATGCGTTCCTATAATTTCGTTGTTGATATTACTCCTGATATTGAAGGTAATCAATATCGTTTCAGGGCAATCGACTTTGATCAGCAATCCTATGAAGGAAGACTAAAAATGTACCTTCCTCATTATTTTAAGGAAAATCTGGCTCTTGTTCAGCTCGGAATGCAACATATGGATCTCACCACTATGCGACAGTACCAGGAAGAGGAAAGAAGTCTGATTGCCAACCGTTTCCGCTCAGGATACTACCGTCTGCAGGATCTATTCGAAGTTATGAATATCGATTCTATTGCCCCGGATGAAAAAGTAATCCAGTTAGGGAAAGAACTTGCCTCCTATCACAAAAACCCTGCTTTCAAAAGCTGCGACACCATGGGGAAACTGGTTTTTGAAAGTCTGCACCAGATTGTTGGGAAGAAAATGGGATAATGAGTTGTCGGTGATCTGTTACCAGTTACCAGTTATCAGTTGTCGGTGATGTAGTACTAAATTGTCATATTAATAGTTATACTCAACTTTCAGTAATCCTAACGCAGGAGGGACCTCATCTCACATCCCACATCTCACATCTCACATCTCATATCTCATATCTCACATCTCATATCTACCTGGATTCTATCTCCAGCACCAAATCATCTGTATTAACCAATGTTCCGGGGCTTAAAATAATATCTTTAACGACACCATCACTATTTGCCGCAATATTGGTTTCCATTTTCATGGCTTCGACCATAAATAAAGGCTGATTTTTCTTCACTTCATCACCCTTTTTAACAAAAACTTTGGAAAGCATCCCCTGTAAAGGTGAAGCAACATGATGTTCATTGTCTTTCTCAGCCTTTCTGTTCTCCTGGTGAATCACCTTAATCGACCTGTCCTGAACTTCAATATTCCTTGTCTGACCATTTAACTTGAAGAAAGCAGTACGCATTCCTTTATCATCAGCAGGACCAATAGACTGAAGCCTGACGAGCAGAGTTTTACCCGGGGCTATTTGCACGGTAGTCTCTTCCCCTGGCTTCATCCCATAAAGGAAGTATTTAGTAGGAACTACATCGACATCTCCATATTTCCTGAACATGACCAGGTAATCTTCAGTCACTTTAGGATAAAACTTATAAGACAGGTAGGTCGTGTAGGGCAGATCATCCCCAAATTTTTTCTTAAAATCATTGAAATCCTGATCAAGATCCAGCGCGGGGATATGTTTCCCTGCACGGTCGGTCAGGGGCACCTTACCTTTCAGAATGATCCGCTGAAGCTCCTTAGGGAATCCGCCTTCAGGCTGTCCGAGTTCTCCCATAAAATAAGAAACAACAGATTCAGGGAAAGAGATCTGATCACCTTTTGTAAATATATCTTCCTTACTGATATTATTAGCAACCATGTATTGAGCAAGGTCACCAACCACTTTTGAGCTTGGTGTAACTTTAACAATATCTCCAAACATCTCATTAACATCGGCATATCGCTCTTTGATCTCCTCAAACTTATCCCCCAGTCCCAAAGCAATTGCCTGTGGTTTCAGATTAGAATACTGACCACCCGGAATCTCATGCTGGAATACTTCAGCAGAGCTGGATTTCATGCCGGATTCAAAAGGATGGTAATAATCGCGGACACTTTCCCAGTAATTACTAAACTGATTCAGCGATTTAATATTATAAGGATTTTCACGCTCATGGAAACGCATCATTTCAACTATGGAATTGAAATTAGGCTGTGATGTCATGCCAGACAATGCACCCAAAGCACAATCAACTACATCTACTCCTGCATCAATTGCCTGCATATAGGTAGCCGACTGCAACGAAGAGGTATCATGGGTATGCAGGTGAATCGGGATTTTAACTGTATCCTTTAAAGCCTCAATTAAGATTTTGGCTGCGTATGGTTTTAGCAAACCCGACATGTCCTTAACACCCAGAATATGCGATCCTGCATTCTCCAAATCTTTCGCCAGGCCTAAGTAATAATCAAGGTTGTATTTAGTACGTTTTGGATCAAGAATATCACCGGTATAACATAATGAACCTTCAGCAATTCCACCGGTTTTACGCACCATATCGATACATGGAGCAATATTTTCCATCCAGTTCAGAGAATCGAAAATCCTGAACACATCCACACCATTCTCCCAGCTTTTCTGAACAAATGACTCAACAAGGTTATCCGGATAGGCTGAATATCCAACACCATTACATCCCCTGATCAGCATCTGGATCAGAATATTAGGCATTGCAGCCCTCAGCTTTTGTAATCTGATCCAGGGATCTTCGTGAAGGAACCTCAGGCATACATCAAAAGTTGCACCGCCCCAGGCTTCCATACTAAAGGTTTGCGGATGATCTTTGGCATAAGCTTCGGCAACCTTCAGCATATCGTAGGTACGCATACGGGTTGCCAGCAATGACTGATGACCATCACGGAACGTTGTATCGGTATAATAGATTTTCTTCTCGTTCTTTAGCCAGGAACAAAATCCTTCAGCACCCAATTCGGTAAGCATATCTTTGGTACCTTTTGGATAAGGAGCCATATGATCAAACTCAGGGATAGGTGGTTTCTCAAAACGGACCTTAGGATCAAAGTTCTTTACGTCGGGGTTGCCGTTCAGGGAAATATCCCCAAGGAAGGACAAAACACGTGTTCCACGGTCAAGCCCTGTGGTGATGGCAAACAATTCCGGATATTCCTGAATAAAATTAACGGTCGCTTTTCCCTCAACAAAAACGGGATGATTTATCAGATTCTCGAGGAACTGAATATTATTTTTTACACCCCGGATTCTGAACTCACGCAGTGCACGATTCATCTTACGTGCCGCATCCATTAAAGTAGCTCCCTGAGTGCTCACTTTTACCAGCATGGAATCAAAAAACGGACTGATTTTCATGCCAGGGTAGGTACTGCCTTCGTCCAGACGTACTCCAAAGCCAGTTGCGTTACGGTAGGTAATCAGAGTTCCGTAATCAGGCTTAAATCCATTTGATGGATCCTCAGTAGTGATACGGCATTGCATTGCAAAACCATTCTTCATGACCTGGGCCTGATCAGCAAGGCCGATCTCCGGGCTTGAAAGTTTATAACCATCGGCAATATAAATCTGGGTTTTGATCAGATCTATACCGGTAATCATTTCTGTAACTGTATGCTCTACCTGGATCCGTGGATTTACTTCTATGAAATAAATTCGCTCATCCGAATCTACAAGGAACTCAACCGTTCCAACATTATTATAGTTAACCGCTTTCGCAATGCTTACTGCATAGTGATATAATTTCTCACGGGTTTCATCCTTTAAATTCAGGGAAGGTGCTACCTCTACTACCTTCTGAAAACGCCTTTGAACTGAACAGTCGCGCTCATACAAATGCATCACATTTTGATGATTATCAGCAACAATCTGAACTTCGATATGACGGGGGCGTTCAATAAACTTCTCAAGGAATACTGTATCATCACCAAAGGCGTTTTTGGCTTCACTTTTTGCTTCCGGAAAAGCTTTCTTAAGTTCATCTTTTGTTCGTACAACCCGCATCCCGCGTCCGCCACCACCCGAAGCTGCCTTTAAAATCATTGGAAAACCAATGCGGTCAGCTTCTGAAAGGGCAATTTCAAGGCTGCTCAGATCAGGTTCGTTACTTTCAATAATAGGAATTTGGGCATTTCTTGCATTAGTTTTTGCAGTAATCTTATCTCCCAGAGCGATCATCACATCAGGCCTTGGCCCGATGAAAATAATCCCATTTTCAGCGCATTGACGGGCAAATTCAGGGTTTTCTGATAAAAATCCGTATCCGGGGTGGATAGCATCAGCTTTACAGTATTTAGCCATCTCAATAATGGCCTGAATATCAAGGTATGGTTTTAAAGGGTCATTATCCTCCCCAATCTGGTAAGCCTCATCGGCCTTATAACGGTGAAGAGAGTAACGATCTTCGTAAGTATAAATAGCCGCAGTCTGTATATTTAATTCATTGCAGGCACGACTAATCCTGATTGCTATCTCCCCCCTGTTCGCTATCAGTATTTTCTTGATATTCATAAATAAGCTAATTTGTGCCTAAGGTAAAAAATTAAAAACCTGATACCAAATAAGATTTTGGTTCAAAATCTAATCCAAATTGATGTAAAGGGCATTAATTAGTCTGAAAATCTTAGAAAAAGTAAAATATACAATTTGTTGAGCAGAAAAACCTGAGTCCAAAATTGAACCTTGCAGAAGATGTCTTATGAATTAAAAATATGAAATCCCTGAACTGATTATTTAATCGTTCTGGTCTATCCTGTAATTAGAAGCACTTAGCTGATATAATCGAAACCTGTATAAGGAACCAGTGCAGCAGGAATTTTTATACCTTTTTCATCCTGATTATTTTCCAATAGCGAAGCCACGATACGTGGCAGAGCCAAAGCACTTCCATTTAAGGTATGAGCGAGCTGAGGCTTGCCATCACCGCTCTTATAACGTAATTTCAGGCGATTGCTCTGATATGTTTCAAAATTGGAAACTGAAGAAACTTCCAGCCAGCGCGCCTGGGCAGCACACCAAACTTCCATGTCGTAGGTTTTTGCAGATGTGAAGCCCATATCACCACCACATAAACTAAGTACCCGGTATGGCAATTCCAGCTTTTTCAATAAGGATTGAACATAATTGCTCATATCTTCCAAAACTTGGTATGAGTGATCCGGAAGCACAACCTGAACTATTTCCACCTTATCAAACTGATGAAGACGGTTTAATCCGCGAACATGAGCACCATAAGATCCGGCTTCACGACGGAAACATGGGGTATAAGCACAATTTTTTATAGGTAACTCTTCCTCTTTCAGGATTACATCGCGGTACAGATTTGTGACCGGAACTTCGGCAGTTGGAATCAAATACAGATTATCGCCTGTAATGTGATACATCTGACCTTCCTTATCAGGAAGCTGCCCGGTACCAAAACCTGATGCCTCATTCACCACAATTGGGGGTTGCATCTCACGGTAACCTGCGGCTTCTGCATTATCAAGAAAGAAATTAATCAGCGCACGCTGAAGCTTAGCACCTTTTCCCTTATAAACCGGAAAGCCGGCACCCGCAATTTTATTGCCCAATTCAAAATCTATGATGTCATATTTTGCGGCAAGTTCCCAGTGAGGTAAGGCTCCCTGCATGAGCTGTGGAATCAATCCATGTTCTGATGCAACCTGATTATCATCTGCTCCGAAGCCTTTAGGGACCGATTGATGGGGTAAATTTGGCAAAAGCACCAACTCGGCCTGCAGGAGGATTTCAATGGCTGAAAGTTTATCTCCAAGGGTACGTGTTTGTTCTTTGAATGTTGCAGTCTGTGCCTTTATTGCTTCAGCTTCTTCTTTTAAGCCCTGACGCATCAGTTCTCCAACCTTTTTTGCAGCGGCATTTGCCTCGGCAGCGATAGAATCCAATAGAGTTTGAGTCTGACGACGGTCATCATCGAGCTTTATGATCTGATCAACCAGTTCAGGATTCTTAAAATTCCTGACAGATAAACGACTTAAAACTTCCTCCCTATTTTCGCGGATATAACTAACTTGCAGCATCTTTAATAATTTTAGACAAAGATATAAACAGTTTGGAGTTTGGGCTTTGATTTTGGAGTTTTTCCTGAATGATTGCCCAAATAAGAATAGAAACAATGAGCGGCAAACTTTATCTGGTACCTACACCGATCGGCAATCTGGAAGACATGAGCTTTAGAGCGGTTCGCATTCTGAAAGAAGTAGATCTGATCCTTGCAGAAGATACCCGCACCAGTGCACCACTGCTGAAGCATTTTGGGATAGACAAAAAATTATTTTCCCATCATCAGCATAATGAGCATAAGTCGGTAACAGAGGTCATCCGCTTTCTTAAAGAGGGCAAACAAATCGCACTGATTTCTGATGCTGGTACGCCGGCAATCTCTGATCCGGGATTTCTGCTCGTGAGGGAAGCCATCCGCAATGATCTGCCGATAGAATGTCTGCCGGGTGCTACCGCTTTTGTTCCTGCCCTCGTTAATTCAGGCTTGGCTGCCGATCGTTTCACTTTTGAAGGTTTCCTGCCCGTGAAGAAAGGAAGGCAAACCAGAATGAAGGAACTGGTGAATGAAAGCCGTACCATGATATTTTATGAATCGCCGCACCGGCTGTTAAAAACATTGGAAGAGTTTGCGCAATATTTTGGACCTGACCGTCAGGCATCTGTTTCCAGAGAATTAACCAAGATGTTTGAAGAAACTGCAAGGGGAACTCTTGAACAAATAAAAAATCATTTTGAAACACATACCTTAAAGGGTGAGATCGTTATTTGTGTAGCAGGCAAATAAATTATTGAAATATTAAAAACAATATTATGTTGATTGAACAATATCTGACAGATGATCAGGATCCCAAAACCGCAGAAAAAGTTTTGGGTAAACTACGGGATATGCTTACCTCAGGGGAAGCCGTTATCTATCTGGCAATACAAAAAAAACCTGCCGTAACTCTGATTCCAGATTGTATAGCAGTGACGAATAAACGTATTGTATTTTGTATACCAGAAAATCTGGGACTTACCACGGCATATAAAACCTTCCCATGGGCTGAAGTTAAAGAGGTTTCTTTTAAAGAAGAGTTTTTTGGATCAAAGTTTATTGCCATCCCGCAAAGAGGTGAAAATATTGCCATTGATTTTATTCCAAAAGTTCAGGCGCGAAAACTCTATCAGTTCTGCAATGAACAATTAGAAAAGGTGAAGACCATACCGGGATTTGATGAGAAAAATAGTGTGATGCAAAATGAGAATCTAAGGGATGACTATGCCTCCTACATAGAAATTGAAGATCAGAGTACTCCCCCAATTTCAGAACTAAGAACAGCAGAACCGGAAGATGAGCTAACCCAAAAACTGCAGAAATTAAAAATACTGTACGAAAAACAACTGATCAGCCAGGAAGAGTATGAAAATAAAAAGGCCGAAATTTTAGCCAGACTTTGATGAAAAGAAATTATCAGCTTGCACTTTTAAGCGCATTCTTACTCTGGTTCGCCTGGCCACCTATTCCCTTCAGCTCTCCGGTTCTTCTGATAGCATTAGTTCCTGTCTTACTGGCAATAGAAAGCATCATTGGAATCCAGGCAAAGAAAAAAGGGAAATTAATTTTCCGGACTGCATTCCTTTGCTTTTTTGCATGGAATACCGCGAGTATTTACTGGGTTTTCAATTCTCTGGATTCGGCAATGCCTACCTGGGTAGCTGCCTTGATTTCGTTAATCCCTTTTGGTTTAGCGGCAGTTTTAATGACAATTGCATTCTGGCTTTATTACAGACTAAGATTAATCTTTTCAAAAGTATGGGCTTATGCCGGACTGATCTGTTTCTGGATAGGCTATGAATACCTGCATCAAAGCTGGGACCTTGCATTTCCCTGGATGAATCTGGGGAATGGTTTTGCAGCTACTCATCAACTGGTACAATGGTATGAATACACTGGTGTTTACGGTGGTACCTTGTGGGTTCTACTTTCTAACATTCTATTTTTTGAGATCTGGCTGAGCCTAAAGGAGGGAACTCTAAAAATAAATAGAATCCGCTTAATGTTACCGGCAGCATTGCTGGTCGTTGTACCGATATTAATTTCACTATTTATTTATTTCAGGAATACTGAAAAATCAAATCCGGCCAATATTGTAGTCGTGCAGCCTAACATTGATCCCTATAAAAAGTTCGGAAGCATGCCCCCTTCTGAACAAATAAATCGTATGATTCATCTTTCGGATTCATTGGGACAAAGCAATACGGAATATTTCATCTGGCCGGAAACAGCGATATCACAGGGTACCGAAGAAAAAACCTTCAGGGAGGACGAAAGCTTTAAAACCATTCAGAATTTTCTGAATAAGTACAAGAATTCCAATCTGATCTCAGGGATAGAAAGTTTTGCTATTTATGATTCAGCTCAAACAGAGACGGCACGATATAACAGGAATAGCGGAATCTATTTTGATGTGTTCAATGCCGCCGTATCAATAGAAAATTCAGGCACTCTGCAATTCTATCATAAATCGAAACTGGTCCCGGGTGTCGAGCAAACTCCCTTTTCGAACGCATTATCTTTTTTAAAACCTGCTTTTGCTGCATTTGGAGGAGCTACCGGGAGCTATGGCAAGCAGGATGAACCATCAGTATTCTACTCCCAAAGCGGCATTGGTTCTGCCCCTGTAATTTGTTATGAATCAATCTGGGGTGAATATGTAGCCGACTATATCAAAAAAGACGCACAATTTATTGCGATCATAACCAATGATGGCTGGTGGGGAAACACCTCAGGCAAAGATCAGCACCTGCAATATGCTAAACTCAGAGCTATCGAAACCAGAAGATGGGTGGCTAGATCGGCCAATACGGGTATTTCCGCATTCATCAACCAGCGTGGCGATATTGTTCAGCAAACCGAATGGTGGGTTCAGAGTGCTATTAAACAGGATATTAATCTGAATGAAGAACTGAGTTTTTATGTCAGGTATGGAGATTATATAGCCCGGATCGGATCAATCGGATGTGGATTATTCGCCTCTGTTTTAATATTCGCCCTATTGAAAAAGCGAAAAGTCTGAAATTTATTAAAAAGAAAGATCCGTCCTTTTCAGAACGGATCTAACTAAACTAAAACTAAACTAAAAACCAGATCTTATTCGGGTTCGCGCTTTATATTAGGATCACAGAACCTTTATAATTCATTAATTCACTGTATAAAGTAACACATTTTGGAGGGCATAATTTTCAATTTGCAGCTTTGTTACAAGCATCTGACGGTTCTATGATAAATGACTAATTGCGGCATTTAAAACAAGATTGGTCGCAATAGACTTTAAATATTGTATCCTTTAAATTTCCGCGATAATTTTATTTGTTGTAAATTCAAAAATCACCAATTTAAAATCAGAATACATGTCTAATAACCGCCGTAAATTCATACAACAGGTCACAGGTCTTGCAGGAATTGCAATTTTACCTTCCGCACTTTATTCGTGTTCAGGGAAAATTCAAGCTCAAAAAAATCCCAATGCAGCAGATATAAAAAACTCCTTTTTTGAGATCTCTCTGGCTCAATGGTCCTTGCACAGAGCACTGCGCAGCAAGAAAATAGACAACCTTGACTTTCCGGTGATAACTAAAAAAGAATTTGGAATAAGTGCAGTAGAGTATGTGAACACCTTTTTCAAAGATAAAGCAAAAGATACCGCTTATCTGAATGAATTATTAAAGCGCTGCTCTGATAATGGTGTAAAGAATCATCTGATCATGTGTGATGGAGAAGGAAATTTAGGGGAACTGGATGCTGCTAAGCGTATGCAGGCCGTAGATAATCATAAAAAATGGGTAGAAGCCGCTAAATACCTTGGCTGCAGCTCTATAAGGGTGAATGCTTATGGTGTTGGAAGTGCTGATGAGGTACAAAAAGCAGCCATTGAAGGGCTAGGGCTATTGGGTGAATATGCTGTAAAAGAGAACATTAATGTCATTGTTGAAAACCATGGAGGATATAGTTCTGATGGTTACTGGCTATCGACTGTCATGAAAAATGTTGGCAGAAAGAACGTAGGTACATTGCCTGATTTTAACAATTTCTGCCTGACAAGGGATTCTAAGAACAAGTGCATCGAAGAGTATGACAAATATAAAGGCACCTATGAAATGATGGCCTATGCCAAAGCTGTAAGTGCAAAATCTATGGACTTTGATGCTCAGGGCAATTGTATTGAAACCGATTATAACAGAATGCTTAAAATCGTTAAAGATTCTGGCTTCAAAGGCTATGTTGGGATTGAATACGAAGGGGACCAATTGGGTGAATATGAGGGTATCCTGAAAACCAAAGCCCTGCTTGAACGCGTAAGGACATCCATGATTTAGAGCAGGATAGAGAATGGTAAATTTTCAACCCGATAATTATCGGATGTCAATTGTCAACTGTCAACTGTTAACGTTAACTGTCACCTGTCACCTAACTCAAATACTTCCCTACAATTGGCAACCTCCTGCCCATTCCAAAAGCTTTAGGAGAGACCCTCAGGATAGGTGGAGCCTGATTTCGCTTAAATTCGGCAATGTTAACCATTCGGAGCACTCTTTTTACAAGGCTCTCCTCAAATCCCTGTTCAATTATTGCTGAAGAGCTCTTCTTTAGCTCTATGTATTGAAATAATATTGCATCCAGAATGTCATACTCTGGCAGGGAGTCTGAATCTTTTTGTCCGGGACGCAGTTCGGCCGATGGTGGCTTAATAATGCTGTTCATCGGGATAATCTCCATTTCACGGTTTATATAATTAGACAATTTATAAACCTGTGTTTTATAAACATCGCCAAGCACAGCGATAGCTCCCGCCATATCTCCATAAAGGGTGCCATAACCTACTGAACATTCACTCTTATTGGAAGTGTTGAGCAGGATATAGCCAAACTTATTCGACATCGCCATAACTATAATTGCCCTGCTCCTTGCCTGAATATTCTCTTCAGCAACATTAAAAGGAAGGTCTTTAAATACCGGCTTCATTATATTTTCGAATGCTGAAGCTGCCTCCCTGATGGGTATAATTTCATGCTTACACCCCAGATTTTTAACCAGGTCCAGAGCATCCTGAACAGAATGATCGGTAGAAAACTCTGATGGCATCAATACTGCCATAACATTTTCAGGTCCTAGAGCTTCAGAAGCTAATGCACATACCAGGGCAGAATCTATCCCTCCCGAAAGTCCGAGAATAGCTTTGCTGAAGCCTGATTTCCGGAAATAATCCCTGATTCCAAGAACCAGCGCATCATGAATCTGTTGAATATCATTCTGGGCATCATGTACATTTGGAATAAAGCCTTTCACTTTTTTATCTTCAAACTCATAGATCTTCAGATCTTCAGAGAAATAGGCCATTTCATCCAGAAGCATCCCTGAATCATCAAAAACCAATGAGCCCCCATCGAAAATAATTTCTGTCTGTGCTCCAACCTGATTTACATAGAACAGTGGCAGTTTGTACTTCCGGCAATTATCCCCAAGAATCTGCACCCTTTCCTCATCATGATTATAGGCAAATGGAGAAGCAGCAATGTTTATCATCAGGTCAGGCTTCTCTTTGATAAGCTCATCCATTGGGCAAATAGTGTACATCGGATTATCATTGATATTCCATAAATCTTCACAGATTGTCAAAGCAATTTTATGCCCCATGAAATCGACACAGCCGAAATCTGTTGAAGGTTCGAAGTAACGGTATTCATCAAAAACATCATAATTAGGCAATAAGGCCTTGTTCACTATGGCCTTAACCTTGGTATTCTCAATGAACCAGGCTGAATTGTAGAGATCTTTCCCTTCGATTCTAGGGTTTGGTGTTGGCAGCCCCAGGATACAGGCAATATCCGTGCAGGCAGCGGCTATTTTCCTGGCTGATTGCTCACAAAGTTCTATAAACTCGGAAAACTCAAGAAAATCCCTGGGGGAATAAGCACATACAGCCAGCTCTGCAAAAACTACCAGATCAGCCCCCTTTTCCCGTGCATTCTGAATTGTCTGTATTATCTTTTGTGTATTATGTTCAAAGTCGCCAATAATGTAATTCAGCTGAGCTAGCGCAATCTTCATCCTTTAATTCGTTAATATGAGAGGCTATGTAGTATTCCCGGCTTATTTAAGAGGCAGAACCGTAAATATTTCATGAGCATTTTTATAATTTAGCAGTTAATCTGTATCCATGAGACACCTTCAAATTTACCTGTTTTTTTTTATATGCCTTGCAGCTCTTTCCTGCAACAACAAAAAGTCGCCGGATATCAGCAAGATCAAAATTAGTATTCCTATTGAACGCTTTGACCAGGAACTGAACAATGTAAATCCTGAATCTGTTTCGGTAAAAGCTCCTGTTCTCAGAAAAAAATATACCTGGTTCTATGATGATTATATGGAAAAAATGATCAGCGCCGGATCTGCACAGGACACGAGCTATTATGCCAACCTTCGTACCATATTGCAAAATAAAGATTATCAGGAACTAAGTTCAACGGTAGCTCAAACATTCCCTGATTTGAACAATCAACAGAAAGAATTAGAACAGGCATTCAGATATATCCGCTACTATTATCCAAAGCAAAAATTCCCACGCCTGATCAGCTTTATTTCAGGATTTACAGTACAAACTCCAATTGGTAATGATTATATCGGAATTGGTCTCGACATGTTTCTGGGTAAAAACGGAGAACGATTTTACCCAGCATTAAGACAGAGCATTCCTCAATACATATCCAGGAGATTCAGCCCTGAGAATATTAGTCCGCGTGTAATTGAGGCCTTCATCCGTGAAGAAATGTTCCCTGAAAATGATGCAGACCGAAATCTGATTTCAAAAATGATATACAACGGTAAAATTCTGTATTTAATGGACTCTGTATTACCTGAAATTTCCGACATTCTGAAAATTGGCTATACTACAGAACAACTCCAGTGGTGCAAGGATTATGAAGCGGGAATTTGGGCATATTTTCTGGAGAATGAACTTCTTTTCGAAAGTGATTATCTGAAAATTCAGAAATACCTTGCCGAGGCCCCGTTCACTCCCGGGATAGGTGAGAACTCTTCTTCGGCCCCAAAACTAGGGGTCTGGACAGGCTGGCAGATCGTCAGACAATACATGGAAAAGAATCCGGATATTAGTCTTCAGCAACTAATGCAGGAGAAAGATGCTCAAAAAATTCTTGCCGGTTCAAAATACAAACCAAGAGATTAATGGCATAAGAAAATGAAGATAGGTCTGGTACTATCCGGGGGTGGAATACGCGGCGTAGCACATTTAGGTGTTCTTCAGGCGCTAACTGAAGCCGGAATTAAATTTGACAGGATCAGCGGTACCAGTGCAGGCTCTATTGTTGGCGCACTCTTTGCCCAGGGCATTGAACCTGCCGAAATTCTTAAGGTCTTTATGAAGACCCATCTTTATAAATACATCAGACCTGCTTTTGGGGCCAAAGGACTAATGTCTCTGGATAAAATCAGAACTCTTTTATTGGAGTATATTCCGCACGATACCTTCGAGGGATTAAAAATCCCTACCGTAATTACCGCTACAAATTTTAACGAATGTAAAGTAGCCTATTTCCGATCCGGTGAATTAATCAATCCAATTTTAGCTTCAAGTGCTATACCGGTATTTTTTAAACCAATTCATATTGATGGGAAAATTTATATTGATGGTGGTATTTTAAATAATTTCCCCGTTGAGCCAATTCAATCGGAATGCGATTTTATTATTGGTTCATCCTGTAATCATCTTCCTGAAACTGACAAAATTGAAAGCTATCGCAGGCTTGTAGAACGGTCGATTATTATGTCTATCAATTCAGACATGGCTGTAAAAGCAGAATTTTGCGATGTAATAATAGAACCCCATGGCATGGGTTCAACCAGTGTATTTGATGTAAGAAAAACCGAAGAGATCTACTGGCTGGCTTATGAAGCAGCTTTAAGAAAACTGAAAACAGATGCTAAACTTAAAAGTCTGCTTGGCACAAAATAAAAAAAGGCCCATAACCGCTAGGATATGAGCCCTTCACCTTAAAACAAGTTTATTTTAATATTTTTAAAACTGATCTTAAGCAGATTACAATTCCAATAACCCAAATAATGTTCGACACCATGTCGATCATAGGCCATGTACCGGTAAAACGTAAAAATATACCGATAAGACCAATTACTATACCAAGGGTAATAGTAGTATAATGTGAAGGATCATTCGCTTCAGCAGTGGAGTTATTGTTGTTTGATGTGTCTTCCATTTTCTTGAATTGAGAAAGTGTAAATTTACAAATCTATTTTACAGTTCAAAACTGTATCAGCTAAATATTAGCCGTTCGATAA
Organism: uncultured Sphingobacterium sp.; assembly: GCA_964616525.1. Lineage (GTDB taxonomy): Bacteria > Bacteroidota > Bacteroidia > Sphingobacteriales > Sphingobacteriaceae > Daejeonella. The sequence goes on from CAZTRY010000013.1 coordinate 14,627, forward strand.
AGCAGCTGCACCACTTACAATCTCAGTTAACTCAGTTGTAATAGCGGCTTGTCTGGCCTGGTTATAAGAAAGCTTTAAAGCTTTTAATAAATCGCCCGCATTTTCAGTTGCCTTATCCATTGCGGTCATACGTGCACCATGCTCTGAAGCATGCGAATCAAGAACAGCTTTATATACCTGAGTTTTGATTGACTTAGGGATCAATTGTTCAACAATCTCCTCTTGTGAAGGCTCTAGTATATAATCAACCTGAGTTGTTTTAACTGTAAGATTATCCGATTTAGGTACAGGTAATAATTGCTCGGTTGTAAGGATCTGAACAGCAGCGTTTCTGAATTGATTATATACCAGTTCAACCCTGTCGTATTCACCTTTAGCAAAAGCAGCCATTACAGACTCAGTAATCTTAGAAGTATTTTCGAAACTCAGGTCACTGAACAATTCATTATTATTGCCAATGACTGTAAACTTCCGCTTCTCATAAAAATCCTGAACTTTTTTGCCGATGGCTACAATGTGAACATTGCCCTTACGGACCTGCTCTGAGTACTTTTCTGAAATCAGATTATTGGTTGTCTTAATCACATTCATATTGAATGCTCCGGCAAGACCACGATTAGATGAAATGCTGATAATCAATACTTTATTCGGCTCACGTTCCTGAGTGTATGGAGAATTGGAACCGTCCATGCTTGCTGAAAGATTTGACAGGATGTCTTTCATCTTATTTGCATAGGGACGCAGCTGAATAATCGCACTTGTTGCCCGTTTCAACTTTGCTGCAGAAACCATTTTCATGGCTTTGGTAATCTGCTGAGTCGAGCTAACAGAGGATATACGATTTCTTACTTCTTTTAAATTAGCCATTTTAAGGAGTACAAAGTACAGAGTACTTAGTAATGAGATGAGTTTATCTCAATACTAAATACTCAATACTAATATCTTTTAATATTTATCACTTAGCTCTTTCGCTACTGTTTCCAGAGCACCTGTAATAGCATCATCAAGTTTACCGGCTTTCAAACCCTGTAAAGCTTCCGGATGACGTTGCTCAAGTTGCTGGATGAATTCTGCTTCGAAAGCTTTCACCTTATTAACCGGAACATTTCTCATCAGGTTTTTGGTGCCTATATAAAGAATTGCAACCTGCTTTTCAACTGTTTCAGGAGAAAACTGTGCCTGCTTAAGCAATTCTACGTTACGTGCACCTTTATCCAATACAGATTTAGTAGCTGCATCAAGATCGGAACCGAATTTAGAGAAAGCCTCCAGTTCACGGTACTGAGCCTGATCAAGTTTCAGGGTACCTGCAACTTTTTTCATCGATTTGATCTGGGCATTACCACCCACACGTGATACCGAGATACCCACGTTAATAGCCGGACGAACACCTGCGTTGAATAAGTTAGACTCAAGGAAGATCTGACCGTCTGTAATTGAAATTACGTTAGTTGGGATATATGCAGAAACGTCACCTGCCTGAGTTTCAATGATTGGTAAAGCTGTTAAGGAACCGCCACCTTTCACGATATGCTTGATTGATTCAGGAAGGTCATTCATTGATTGTGCAATGGAGTCGTTCTGGTTGATCTTTGCTGCACGCTCAAGCAAACGGCTGTGCAGATAGAATACGTCTCCAGGATAAGCCTCACGACCCGGAGGACGACGTAATAAAAGAGAAACCTCACGATAAGAAACAGCCTGTTTTGAAAGATCATCATAAACGATCAATGCAGGTCTGCCGGTATCACGGAAGAACTCACCAATTGCAGCACCAGCGAAAGGAGCGTAGAACTGCATTGGAGCAGGGTCAGCAGCAGAAGCCGCAACAATCACCGTATATGGCAATGCACCATTTTCTTCCAATACTTTTAATATCTGGGCTACTGTAGAGTTTTTCTGACCGATGGCCACATATATACAGAATACAGGCTTACCTGCTTCATAAAATTCTTTCTGGTTGATAATTGTATCAATACAAACCGCTGTCTTTCCGGTTTGACGATCACCAATCACAAGCTCACGTTGTCCGCGGCCAATTGGAATCATCGCATCAATTGCCTTGATACCGGTTTGCAAAGGCTCAGTAACCGGCTGACGATAAATTACACCCGGTGCTTTACGCTCCAAAGGCATCTCGTATGTTTCGCCCAGGATTGGTCCTTTACCATCAATTGGCTGACCCAGCGTGTTAACAACACGGCCAAGCATTCCTTCACCAACTTTAATGGAAGCAATTTTATTGGTACGTTTTACTGTAGCACCCTCTTTGATCTCATCAAAGGAGCCAAGCAATACAACACCCACGTTATCTTCTTCAAGGTTTAATACGATACCCTGTAAACCGCTATCAAATTCAACCAGCTCTCCTGATTGAACCTTAGTTAAACCGTATACACGTGCGATACCATCACCCACCTGTAACACGGTGCCAACCTCTTCGAGTTCAGCCTCCGACTTAAAGCCTGACAGTTGTTGTCTTAAAATCGCCGAAACTTCATCTGGTCTTACCTCTACCATAGTAGTATTTTTTGAGTTTTATATTGTAAATCATGCGCCCCCTACCCCTATAAGGAAGCAATCAAAAGCCCTGTTAAGGATTTGGGGTTAATTAATTATGTTCAAATTCCTTTTTCAGTTTATTCAGCTTGCTGGATAAACTGGTATCAAACTGCTTATCGCCAACTTTAAGAATAAAACCTCCAATCAGATCAGGATCAACCTGAGCCGAAAGAATAACCTCACCCTTTGTTGCCTGCTTAACCACGTCTTCAATCTGTGCAATATTTTCTTTACTAAGTGTAGAAGCTGATGTTACCGTAGCTTTTACCACATTTTTAATAATGTTATACTGACTGATAAATTCTTTGGCTGTCGCATATAAAATTTCTGAACGGCCCTTCCTGATCACGATATGGAAAAAAGAAAGAATCATTTTATGCAACTTATCACCAAATAAGCCATCCAGAATATTCGCCTTTTTATCAAGGCTTATAATCGGATTCTTTAGAATTGCCTGCAAAGCAGGATTTTCTCTGCATGTTTCGACAAACAATTCAATATCCTTCTTCACCAGCTCAAGAGCATTCTGCTCAACAGCCAGGTCGATGATAGATTTTGCGTAACGCGATGCAACTTGTATTTCTGACATAGTGGTTGTTAGTTGTTGGTCGTTAGTTGTTGGTTGTTGGGCCTTTCCATTGTCAAGTCCTACTTCCACCCGATAGCGATCGGGTCTCAACTCTCAACTCTCCATTCTCAACTTAATTAAGTTTTACTTCCTTCAACAGGTCATTAACAAGTGCCTGTTGTTTATCCTGATCCTCAAGTTGCTTACGCAATACCTTCTCAGCAATAGCTAATGATAAACCTGAAACCTGATTCTTGATCTCTGCCATAGCAGCCAGCTTCTGATTGGTTATCTCGTCTTTTGCCTTTTCGATCAATTTAGTTCCTTCAGCCTTGGCCTGATCTTTTGCATCATTGATGATCTGATCTTTAATTTCTTTGGCCTCTTTAAGAATGTTGTCTCTCTCTAAACGGGCTTCTTTTAAAAGATCTTCGTTTTCGCTGATTAGCTTCGCCATTTCAGCCTTAGCCATTTCGGCTTTTGATAAAGCATCCTCAATAGAACGCTCACGCTCATCAAGAGCCTTTACAATAGGCTTCCATGCAAACTTGCTTAAAAGGAAGAACAGTATTAAAAAAGCTACTGTCGACCAGATAAATAAACCCGGATCCGGAGAAACTAATGGATTTAATGCCAGTAATGTCATTTTGTTATATTATTTAATAAATCAATCAAAACAATAAAATAAGGCCGGTGCCAATCGCACAAGCCTTATTTTTTTAGTTTACTTGTCCTGTTCCTAAGAACGCAACAACCACAGCAAACAGTGCTACCGCCTCAACGAATGCTGCTGCGATTAACATTGCTGTTTGAATTTTAGATGCTGCTTCTGGCTGACGAGCCATACCTTCCATGGCTTTTCCGCCAATGCTTCCGATACCAATGCCTGCTCCGATAGCAGCTAATCCTGCACCAATACCAGCGATACTTCCTACGATCATAATCTGATTTTTAAATATATATTAAACAAAAAATAAATTCATATTAATGCTCAGCATGTTTCTCCTCAACTGCCATCCCAATAAATAAGGCCGACAGAATTGTGAAAATAAATGCCTGAATAAATCCTACCACCAGCTCGATCACACTGATAAACAAAACAAACGGAACGGCGATACCGGCAACAAGAACCGACTTTAAGATAAAGATCAGAGAGATCAAACTTAAAATCAGGATGTGACCTGCAGTAATGTTTGCAAATAAACGAATCATCAGGGCGATAGGCTTGGTAAACAAACCAATGATCTCAACTGGGATCATTAATGGATATAACCACCATGGAACATGAGGGGTAAATACGTGACCCCAATAGTTCTTGTTACCATTTACAGTTGTTAAAATAAAGGTACAGAGTGCTAACATCATAGTCACTGCAATATTACCTGTTAAGTTTGCACCTCCAGGGAAAAATGGAATCAATCCCATCAGGTTATTCAACCAAACAAAGAAAAATACGGTCAATAAGTAAGGCATAAAGCCTCTGTATTTATGCCCCAGCTGAGGCTTGGCAATATCGTCACGAACAAAAATGATGATCGGCTCAAGAATTGACTGCAATCCTTTTGGAGCTTTACCTTCACGCTTCTTATAAGCATTGGCGATTCCGATAAACACCACAAGCAAAATTGTAACTGAAATCAACAGAGAAACCACATTCTTGGTAATTGAAATATCAAGAGGCATGGTATTAATGATATCTCCCTTATTGTTATATGCGATATAGGTTCCATCTGCACTTTTTACAGATTCAGGATAGTAATACTTTCCGTGATAATAAACCAGCTTGGTCCCATTTACATCCAGCAATTCGGTACCATGATCATTATGCCCAAACTTATTGGAAAGAAAACTAACCAATCCATTATCAGTCCACAAAATAACCGGTAAAGGAAGAGCTACATGACCAAAAAAGTGCCATTCGTGCGAATCTGCTATGTGATGAAGGATTACCTTGGAAATATCTTCTTCCTTTTCTGGTTTAGCATCATGTACTCCTGCTGTTGTAGCATGTGCGGTATCCGATGATGCATGCTCCTGAGAAAAAGCGGAAAAACTCAAAAACGAAAATAAAACTGCACAAATAGCTATGCTGAAGAATTTTTTTGAATTGAAAATATGGCTCAAATCCATTTATTATAAGGAATTTACTTAAATTTTTGGTTGCGCAAGTTACATAACAAAGAATATATTTCAAACACTGTATGAAAGAAATATAGATAAAAAAAATTGATAACAAATTTAAAGGGATCAACCGGGTTTGCATTGATGTAAACAAAAGCTATAATCATGCAAAAAAGCAACTTTATAGTAACGCTCCCCAGCAATGCCTGACCGGATGCCCTATCACTGATTCTCATCCTCCATGATGCTACGAGATAGATACTAAGGGTTAAAATTTCAAATATCCAGAACAGGGCCCAGAACTTTGGAATCAGGAACTCCATGTCAGGATAAAAGAACTGGAATACCAGCGGAGCAATGGCCAGGAAAATTGTAAACAGAATAAAATAAATGAAAAATCGATAAATACTCATGGCTTTAACTGTCTGATAATCTGATAAATTGATAAAAAGACACCTAAAACACAAGCAATTGCCGTTACCCACTGCGTCTTATGTTCATAATACTGATCGGTCTTATAACCTAAATAGGCCGAAAGTCCGATAATAGCCATCATCTGAAAAGCCACCCCGGTATATTTTACATAACTGTTCAGGGCTTGCTTCTCGGCCTGAACACCATCAGTTTTGTCATTATTCTTGTGATTCTCTTCTTTCTGATCCATTGAATCATAATTATTTTGCAAAACTATCAAAATATAAGCTGCATCCAGCGAATTATATCAAAGCGAAAACAACAGGCGTCCAGCTTCGAAAGGGTATATGCAAGAAAGAGTTTATATTTATCAGAACAAATCCGTTATGATAAAATATCTTTGCAAAGATTCTGTTATATATTTCAAGCAAGATTAAATTGAATTCAAGTATTCTGATTGCATTTCGTTATATATTCCTAAGCTGCTTTTTTTGCTTTTGCCTGCTTTCATGCAGCTCACAGAAAGAAACTGTGGCCAGCAGAGGTATGCAGAACCTGACAGCGCATTATAACATCCTGTATAATGCTAAAGAACTGATTAATTTAAGCGAAAAAAATATTCAGTTAAATTATTCTGATAATTACGACCGGCTGATTTCTGTTTATAAAGAGCCGAATGAAAGTCTTTCGCAATCAGAACTAAAAAATCTGGATGAAGCTTTATTGAAGGCAAACACCATTGCGAATGAAAAGTCTTTAAGTAAGTATGTTGATGATGCTTATTTTCTGATCGGTAAGGCAAATCATTTGAAATCTAATTTTTTCAATGCAGTTGAATTTTTTAATTATGTGTACAATAATTATCCTGCAGAGAAAGAGATTCGACAGGCTTCACTGGCATGGAAAGCAAGGTCGCTGATTGCATCCGACCGGCTGGAGGAAGCAGAAAGCACCCTTGATACAGCCATCAACAACATTGAAACAGAAAAAAAATCAGTTGCCGACATTTATGCAACACGTGCTCAGCTTTACATATATGCAAAACAAGATGAGGAAGCAATAAACCTGCTCGAAAAGGCCCTGAAAAACGTCAAAAATAAACAGAAGAAAATCCGCTGGACTTATCTCATTGCTCAGCTTTATGAAATTACCGGTCAGGCAGAGAAAGCATTGTCGAATTATACGAAAGTCATTAAAAGCAATGCCCCTTTCGATATGGCATTTAATGCAAACCTCAGTCGAATAAATCTTAAAACCGAACTCAGCGGGGATAACTCAGGAAAAACCAGAGAGATTATGGCTCTTCTTAAGGATGACAAAAACAGGGAACTTCTGGACCTGGTCTATTTTCAGATAGCCAATAGTTATGCTCAGGCAAATAATTCTGAAAAAGCCATCGAAAATTACAATCTGGCTTTATCAAAAAGTACGAAAAATCTAAACCTTAAGGGTCTTGCCTATCTGGAACTTGCTGAAATTTACTTTAAGAAGTCAGATTTTCTGATGTCCAAGGCCTATTATGACAGCACACTCATCAGCCTACCAAAGAACTACCCGGATTACCTTCTGATAAAAAAGAAAGCCGATAATCTGGAAGTACTGGCAAATAGTTTAAACATCATAGCCCAGCAGGATACCCTGCAAATGCTGGCTCAATTGCCTGATGCTGTACGCAAAGAAAGGATTGGCAAAATGATGCTTGCACAGACCGAAAAAGCACAGGCAGGTCCGGGTGTTCCTGTTAGTGGAAATACGTTTATGCCAACATCCCAAAGTTCTGCTAACTCCAGGGATACACGATTCTATTTTAACAATTCTGCGGCATTACGCCAGGGTCTTGCAGATTTTAAAAAACGCTGGGGGCCAAGGAAATTGGAAGATAATTGGCGGCGAAGCCTGCGCACAGCATCAGAGATGCCTTCCGCGATTCTCCCGGATCCGGGCAGTATTGCAAGCCCATTTCCAATGCAGGAAATAAAAACTGAAGCCGGACTGGAAGAAAGGATAAAGGAATATCTTCTGTCGGTTCCTGTAAGCCCTGAGCAAAAAGCAGAATCGAATCAGAAAATTGCATCAGCACTTTACGATATCGCCAATTATTATCGCGACATATCTGCCGATACTGCCGAAGCCGTAAAAACCTATGAGCAATTATTAAATCGCTTTCCAGAAAATCAGAACAAACTGGCCGTCTATTATAATTTATACAGACTTTACAGCACCGCTAACAAAAAACGCTCTGAGGAATACAAAAACATCCTTCTGACCAAATTCCCGGAGTCGCCATTTGCGAAAATAATTATAGACCCGGATTTCAGTCAAAAACAGGATGAGCAGGAAGCTGCCTTCAACCGGCTTTATAATGGCATTTACGACCTGTATGTAAAAAAGAATTATCCAGAAATGCTCAATTCTGTTGAAAAGTACAGACAGGCTTCCGGAGTACAAAAAGTGCCCGCACAGTTAGCTTACTTAAATTCACTGGCGATTGGACATACCCAAAAACTTCCATATCTGGAAAATGCTTTTAAAGAGATAGTCAGTAATTTCCCCGATGAAAAACTGATTGTTCCACTCGTCAAACAACATCTTGCATTCATTGACTCGAACAGAGCTGCAATGGCAGACCGGCTTGTGGCCTTAAGCGACATGAATTTCAATAATAGATTTTTCCAGGAAACTGAAATTGAACAGCCTGTGACCCTGATCTCAGAACCTGTTGACAATAAACCAGTTATTGTTAATAATGAGAAACCAGAAACACTTAAACCAGAAAATGAGTCAGAAACCGGTCTATTCAGGAAAGACGATTCTGCAGAACATTATTTCGTGGTAAATATTTCTGACCCTTCAGTGAATTTAAGTTCCTCCCGATTTGGGATCGGACAGTTTAACCGGGCCAATTTACCCGGATCAGCAATAAAACATCAATTAAAATCGGTTGCTAACCAAAATCAACTGATATTTGTAGGCCCGTTTTCAGGTAAAGAGGCGGCAATAACTTATTTTACGAATATCAGCCCCCTGATGAGGGCAATTATGAAAATACCTGTCGGCAAATACAGCAGTTTTATAATTAATTCTCAGAACCTCGAAAAAATAATTGACAAAGAAACACTCGACCTCTATGTTGAGTATTATAAAAAGAACTATTAATAAAAGTAATGTATGAATACCAAGCTGACTCAGCATGACTTAAATCGCTATACTATCCTATTCTGGAAATGGATCCTGGGATTGATTGCATTTGGAGCTATACTGATCTTCAGCATCGGCCTGGGATTATTTGGAAAACTACCTGACCTTCGAATGCTTGAAAATCCAAAGAGCTATCAGGCTTCTGAGGTTATTTCTAGTGATGATATTGTTCTGGGTACTTATTATGTTCAAAATCGCTCAAATGTTCGCTATGACGAGATTTCACCCAATGTCATTAATGCCCTGATCGCAACTGAAGACATTCGCTTTTACAATCACTCAGGCATTGACTTTAAACGTACGTTCACAGTTATTTTCTACAACCTGGCAGGGAAACGACAAGGTGCAAGTACAATTACCCAGCAGCTTGCTTTGAACCTGTTCTCAAAAGAAGGCAGATCCAGAAACTTTACCAAGCGTCTGATTCAGAAATCACAGGAACTCATCGTTGCCGTAAAACTGGAACGACAATATACTAAGGAAGAGATAATTACAATGTATCTCAATACAGTAGATTTTGGATCTTATAATACATTTGGAATTAAATCGGCGGCCAGAACCTATTTCAGTACAACTCCCGATAAACTTAAACCTGAGCAAGCGGCCATTCTTATCGGAATGCTGAAAGGCCCCTCACTTTATAACCCTCACCGTAATCCGGAAAGAGCGCTTAGACGCAGAAATACGGTACTGGAAAACATGCATAATGCAAATTATATCAGCGATTCCGAAGTTGAGCAACTGAAGAAGATCCCTTTAAAACTGGCATTCAATCCTTCTGATCATAACGAAGGATCGGCACCCTATTTCAGAGCGGTACTCAAGAAAGATATTCAGCAGACACTTGAAGAAAATTCGATCTATAAAGCCGATGGAACACCATACGATCTGGACCGGGATGGTCTAAAAATCTATACAACCATCAATTCCCGGATGCAGAAATACGCTGAAGATGCCCAGAGAGAATATTTAAAAACACTACAGGTTCAGTTCAATAATTCATGGAAAGGCAGCGACCCATTTAATATTCCGGAAGCAAAATTACTGATAGATCAGGGTATGCGCCGTTCTGACCGATACCAGCAGCTAAAATCAGAGGGAAAGACCGAAGAGGAGATTCTCCAAAATTTCAGAACACCAGCCCAAATGACCATTTTTAGCTGGAGAGGTGAAATCGATACCCTAATGAGGCCTGTCGATTCTATTAAATATTACAAACTGATGCTTCGTAATGCCCTCATGTCAATGGAACCCCAAACCGGCTATGTCAGGGCATGGGTAGGAGGAACAAATTATACTCATTTTAAATATGACCAGGTTAAGATGGGAACCCGTCAGGTGGGATCTACAGCAAAACCTTTCACTTACGCTGTAGCGATTGGTAATGGCGGATACTCCCCTTGTTATACTGTACCGAATGAGCCCGTTGGCATTGATGCAGGTGATGGAACTACCTGGTATCCAAAAGCCTATAAACCAATACCGGGGACGCTCACCCTAAAAAAGGCCCTCGCTAATTCACAGAATTATATTACAGCCTACATGATGAAACAGGTTGGGCAGACGGCTGTTGCTACTCTGACAAAAAATATGGGCATTACCAGTGATGTACCGGCAGTACCTTCAATCTGTCTGGGTTCATTCGATGCTTCTGTATACGACATGGTAGGTGCTTACTCTGTATTTGTAAATCATGGTGTTTGGACAGAACCTATCTATCTATTACGCATTGCCGATAAAAATGGAAATGTCATTTACGAACGTCGCCCAAGAGTCAAAGTTGTTCTGGATGAACAGACTGCCTATATAATGACTGATATGTTAAAGGCTGTAGTTCAGGAAGGTACCGGTGTCAGATTAGGCTGGAAATATAAACTTACCAATCCTATAGGAGGCAAAACAGGTACCACACAAAACAATTCCGATGGATGGTTTATGGGAATCACACCAGAACTTGTAACCGGAGTATGGACCGGTGCGGAAGACCGCGCAATCCATTTCAGTACAACCAGTTTTGGTGAAGGTGCAAATACTGCACTACCCATATTTGCGATATACATGCAAAAGGTTTATGCAGATCCGGCATTGAAATACAGCAAAGGTGATTTCCCTCCTCCAAAAGGCGGGATAACAACTGTCATTGATTGTGCTGAATACAGCAAACAGCAATCAGGAGTAAGCGAACTTGATAAAAAGCTTGGTTTCTGATTTTAATGTTATTCTTTAGAATTTGCAATTTCGCAGATCAGGTTCTGCCCAGACCATTATCCTGAAATGAAAGAATTTGATCCCCGGCCTGAGTTAAAGAATATTCCGCAAAAACCCGGCATCTACCAATTTTGGTCGGAGACGGATGAACTCATCTATATCGGTAAGGCCAAGAACTTAAAAAACAGGGTTTCATCTTATTTCAATAAAGATAACTTCCGGGTGAATGCTAAAACCCGGATTCTGGTCAGCAAGATCCGGAAAATCACCTTCACCATTGTTGATACCGAAATTGATGCCTGGTTACTGGAAAATAGTCTGATCAAGAAGCATCAGCCAAGGTATAATGTGATGCTGAAAGATGATAAGACCTATCCCTGGATAATCATCAAAAACGAAAAGTTTCCGCGCATTTTCTGGACAAGAAGGATTATCAGGGATGGTTCAACCTATTTTGGGCCATATGCTTCCGTGGGGATGATGCACACCATTTTAGGGATGATCAAAGAAATCTATCCTTTAAGAACCTGTACATTGCCACTGACCCGTGAAAATATACATTCCGGAAAGTTCAGAGTTTGTCTGGAATATCAGATTGGTAATTGTAAAGGGCCTTGCCAGGCCTATCAATCGGAAGATGATTATGAACAGAGCATTTCAGAAATCAAAGAAATACTGAACGGAAAAACGGGCTCCGTAATCAGACGTCTCAAGAGTCAGCTGGAAGAATCAGTAAGCGGACTAAATTTCGAACTTGCACATAGCCTGAAGCAGAAGCTCGATTTGCTGGATAATTACCAGAGCAAATCGACCATCGTAAATTCATCCATTACAGATGTGGATGTATTCAGTATTGCAACAGATGACAAGCATGCTTTTGTGAATTTCCTCAAAGTAATGAATGGCACCGTTATTCAGACTCAGACTTTGGAATTCAAAAAACGTCTGGACGAATCTGATGAAGAGTTGTTAAGTTTAGCGATTACCGAGTTCAGATCGAGGTTTGACAGCAATTCAAAAGAAATTATTATTCCATTTGAACTTGAGATTCCCGACTCAGGAATCAAATTCACTATTCCAAAACTTGGTGAGAAAAAGAAATTGCTGGAACTATCACAAAAGAATGTGGCTTATTTTAAACGTGAAAAACTGGAGCAATATGAAAAACTCAATCCGGGATTAAGAACAGACCGGTTGCTGGCCCAGATGATGAAAGATCTTCGTTTAAACCAATTGCCTAAACATATTGAATGTTTTGATAACTCAAACTTTCAGGGAAAATTTCCTGTATCGGCAATAGTGGTTTTTAAGAACGCCAAACCATCTAAAAAAGATTACAGGCATTTTAATGTAAAGACTGTTGAAGGTCCTGATGATTTTGCTACCATGGAGGAAGCTGTTTTCAGAAGATACAGAAGACTACTTGATGAAGAACAAAGTCTGCCACAACTTATCGTAATTGATGGTGGAAAAGGTCAACTCTCTTCTGCAATAAAAAGCTTAAAATTATTGGGTATAGATAAGCAAGTGACCATCATAGGTATTGCTAAACGGCTCGAAGAAATTTACTATCCGGGAGATCAGTACCCCTTGTATCTGGACAAAAAGTCTGAAACATTAAAAATTATACAGCAGTTAAGGGACGAAGCACACCGCTTTGGAATTACATTTCACAGAAAGAAACGGAACAATGCTACTCTGGCAAGTGAGCTTGAAAGTATTCAGGGAATAGGGAAGGCTTCTGCCGAAAAATTACTGAGACATTTCAAATCAGTTAAGAAAATAAAAGAAGCCTCAGAAACTGAACTGCTGGAATTATTGAATAAAAGCCAGGCCGCTGCCTTACTGGATTACTTTAAATAAAAATGCCGTCCTGAATCAATAGATGGGCGGCATTTTCAAATATTTCAAGATCCGGATTAATACGACCAGAGATCGTGTTCAAAATCCATCAGGGCCTTCTTCACGCGTTCAGATTCATAGAGTTTATCTATTCCAACAGCATAGTCTTTAATACGCAAATCCTCAGGATTAGACTCCTTAACGATATAACTAGCAAATATCCGCTTCATAAATAAATCATCAAAACTGAGTCCGGTGGCGTCATTATTTCTGTTTACAGCCGGCTTGGTTACCAGCAAATGACGAACTTCAGGGAAATATATCCAGAATGCAGGTTGCTCATCAAAAGATTGACCGGCTGCTGAAATACGAATCATTGGAGCTATACCAATAATACGTGGTTCAAAAACTGAACGTTGCTTATCAAAGATCCAATCCTCTTTTATACGAAATTTTAAAATACTATCAGGGTTAAACTCACCAGCTTTTACAACCGTACCTGTTTGGTTACCATCCTTATCAAAAATTGGAACCAGAACACTGTCAGCAAACTTTGCCATCGCCTGTTCAGGTTTCAGAACGACAGTAAACTCATCTCCATTAACATCATCCTTCGTGCTGCTGGCATCGTATGCAGTAAGCTCTCCGGCAATAATTGCATCTGTCAATATAGTAATCAGACGGGCTTTTGGTGAGGCATAAATCATATTCACCTTGTCGCGCACATCTATTTCCCTCCATACACGCTTTCTGAACATCACATCTGATTCTCTCAGGCTGGCATATGGTGCAACCCTTGCATTCAGGATATTGGTCTTCTGATAATATCCATCAAGTGGCTTTTCTACCGGCTTGGGTTTGGTATCATTGGTTAAATTAGGTGCCTGGGCACTCAATTGAAGAGCACCGGCAATCATAATCAGAACAAAAAATATCTTTTTCATAGCACTTAATTTGCTTTAAAAGCCATAGGGTCAAGTTGTCTTTGCGTTCCATCAGGACCAACAGCAACGATGTCGTCAAATATTACCCTTGTACCCGGTGTTATAGCGGCCATGGCTGCACTCATTTGAGAACTGAATGAATTTCCATTTGCCTGTAATACAACAACATCAGCCCGGGGTCTGGCTATTACCAGACTGAAACGGGTAACATTAAATTTGGCATCAAAATCAAACCCTTCAAGAATTGCAAAAATTGAACTTTGCGACTTAATAACTACTGAACTCAAAGCTCCTCCGGTCTTGCCTGCAAATTTCGCTTTGGGATCAGGAATACGCTTAACCCTGAAATCGCTTGAACCAATATTCTGAACCTTACCACCTACATTTGCTGCAACGTTTACTTTAGCAGTTGTTCCGGGTGTGTTTACTGTAACGGTATACTTCCCATTGGATCCGGATATTGTTCCTCCGCTCATGGTAACTACTAAATTTTCTTTCGGAATACCTGGGGCGGATACCGACACAGGATTTGGAACACCCACATAAAATACATTCATTTTATCCGGAGAGACAACTGCCGAAGGGCGGGCCACCTGATACTTTTGTTCGGTAGTAGTATAAGTTTTTATAGTACCATCAGTTTGCTTAACACGTACAGTACCTGTCCAGCTGAATATTCCTTCACTTGAAGTATTAACTGTATAGGTTCCTTTACCATCCTTAACTTGCAGTCTTGAACCTCCAACTGATATTTCAGGGCTTGATTTTGAGTCTGATGCAGTCAAAAATACCTCTGCAGTATATGGCTGGCCAGCAATCAGATAAGAGGTTGGAGCAACTGCTACTGCAGAAAACTGATCAAGATTGACCACGGCAACATCCATCTGACCAAGAACCCGTTTAACAACCTCAGCCTCTGCATTTTTTGTATCAGCTTTAATCTTTGCCAATGCGGTTAATGCAGCGGTTAAAGGAATACCATCTCCAAAGTTTGATTGTTCCCAGCTTCTTTTAACCCCTCCGCGATTTGGCGGATCTTTTGCCTCTAATGAAAAACTCACATTTTTACGATCCTTCTCATCAAGTAAGGCAATTAATTTTTCACGGGTGTCATTGATCTTTTTCTTCAATTCAGTAGCACGAGGCTGATTGATCATTAACCTCGGAGCGATATCAAGATTATCTCTTTTACTGATATCACCGGTAGCCTCATTATATCCGCCACCTTCGGTTTCAAAAAGCTTCTGAAGTCCCTCTACATAAGTATTTAATTCACTTGTATATGAACTTGCCTTTTTAGCCTTTTCATAGATCGGGCGTGCTCTTTCGGGCTCATTTTTTAGTTTAGTTGCTTCAAATGAAGCATAGGTTGCATCAACACCAATTTGGACATTCTGGGTTGAAGCATTTAAACTGTCCGTTAAATTCTTGAAAGCTTCTAAGATTGAATCACTTACATTTAGTGCTACTAAACCCAATAATACCAGGTAAAGTATTCCAATCATTTTCTGCCTTGGGGTTTCTTTACCTCCAGCCATGCAATTTTATTTAAAAAATTAAAGATCTATAATTCGAATGCCAA
The DNA here is from genome assembly GCA_964616525.1 of uncultured Sphingobacterium sp. GTDB lineage: Bacteria > Bacteroidota > Bacteroidia > Sphingobacteriales > Sphingobacteriaceae > Daejeonella. Next base: position 30,066 of record CAZTRY010000013.1, read on the forward strand.
TTATCCCCGGTTAGGTTGATTCATAGCAGAGAGCATATTTCCATAAATAGAATTTAAGGATGATAAGTTCTTTGCCAGTTTGCCAACTTCCTCTTTGAATTGTTTGGAATCTTCCATCGACTCGTTAAAATTTTGCATAGTCATGGAAAGATTCTGATAGAATTTGTTCATTGATTTCAAATGTGCACTAGAATCCTGTAATTCAAGCTCATAAACAGCATTTAAAGCTGAAATATTTTTTGCAAGGTTATTCACCTGCTCATGATATGATTTCGAATCAATATTAGTTTCAGCCATTTCCCTAAGACTGACTGTAGCTTTTTCAAAAGCTGTATTCAGACTATCAAAGCTACCTGAAGCAGTTTTAACTTTGGCTGTCAGTTCGCTGGTTGCACTTGCTGTATCAGCTATTCCGGAAATTGCAGAAACTTTATCACCGAAGGATCTTAATCCAGTGCCAAGGCTCTCAATAAGTTCAGGTCCAATTTTCGCTTCCGCCATCATTTTATCTAATGCCGCACTTGAAGAACCCGAACCTCCGGAAGATGGCCTTGATGCCTCTCCTTTAAATTCCTCATCGAGTTCAGGATAAACCCTTGTCCAATCAGGTTCAGAAGCCTCTGATTTAAAGCCCAATACAAAAAACAATAAGGCTTCTGTAATTAATCCGACGGCTATCATAATCTCTCCACCTTTCCAGTGCAGGATTTTGAACATCAGTCCGACAATAACTACGGAGGCACCCCATGAAATTAAGGTATTAATACCCAGTTTAAACTTTTTCTTTTGAGCCATAATATAATAAGCTGATTTATATAAGAAAGGATTGTAATTTTTGTTTAGAGTTTATCTTTAATATCACGACCCTGATATTTGGTAATGCAACGAAAACCGATATATGATTTCGCAGTGTCCTGATATTCAAAAGTGCTTGCTGAATTTTGAAGGAAATAACCAATATCTTTCCATGAACCACCACGTACTACCTTACGTTTCATCACTTCAGGATCTTCCGGACGGGCCTCATAGCTGAAAGTAGGGTTCATATCATGGGTGAATGTAGAAGCTGATTCATCAAATGCTGAAGAAGTCCATTCAGAGACGTTTCCTGCCATATTATACAAACCGTAATCGTTTGGATAATAAGCCTTCACATTCACGGTAAATGGCCCGCCATCATCAATATAATTACCTCTGCCCGGCTTGAAATTAGCCATCAGACAGCCCTTTGCATTTCTGATATATGGACCTCCCCATGGGAAACTAGTTCCAACCCGGCCTCCCCGGGCAGCATATTCGAATTCCGCTTCTGTTGGAAGATCATAATCAGCACGTTTAGGAAGCCGGCGACTATCCATATATGCTTCATTGAAACGGGTCCTCCAAACTGTAAAGGCACGTGCCTGACGCCAGTTAACACCAACAACAGGATAGTTTGCAAAGGCAGGATGCGAAAAATATCCCTTAACCATTGGCTCATTCTGAGCATAAGCAAAATCGGATAACCACACAAGAGTATCCGGATATACCCCAACAGTATCCCTGAGAATAAAATCAGAACGCTTTGCTTCTCTATTGTTTCTGTTGTTAGCTGCTTCCCTTAATTTCATTATCGCGAAATTATATTTCAGCAATCTAACATCAATTTCATTCCGGTCGAATACCCTGTCTTCTCCCTGATAATACATCGCCTGGAGTTTAGGACCATTTGCGGCTGCTCCCTTTTTACCACTCCATATCGCACTGCCATTGCCTACTTTTTTCCAGTTAATGTATTTTTTACCTGCATCATTGGGATCTATCTTGCCTTTGGGTTTAAGATAATACTGTTCATCCTGCAGATAGGTCGTAATTGCAATAGAATCACGTACCCAATTCACAAATTGACGATATTCACTATTTGTGATCTCGGTTTCATCCATATAGAATGCCTGTACAGTTACCTGCTTGTTCTGAGATATCTGAGCAAAAGTGATATCCTGGTCGGTTTGACCCATAATAAAAGTTCCGGCTGGAATATAAACCATCCCGTAGGGTACCTGATTGTTTTTAAACTTTTTAGTTGCAACACCAATCAACTCGCCATTTGTACCACCTTTACCACAACTGGCGCCCAAAACGGCGATAGCTGCAAGAACGATAAAGTATATTTTTCTCATTTTATATGATTCCAGTTTGCATTCGCTCAACAAAATAATTTCGAATATAATAAAAAAGCATATATCATATACGACAAAACTAATCTATCTGAGTTGATATTAAACATTCCAAATTTAAAACATGAACTGTTTCAGCATAAATGTATTTGTCAAAATATCTCATTATTATTCATATCCGCAATTTTTCTTACTACGTAAAAATAAAGCTAAGGGTTTAATTATTTGAAAATAAAGCCCAATCTGCATCCAAATTATTTATTGACTTGCTTAATATACTGCTCAAGCGCCATCGTCATACTGGGTGCCTCAGGAGTGGGTGCAGGTATATTTAAAACCAGTTCGTGTTCCAGAACAGCTTTATGTGTACTAACTCCAAAAGCAGCTATACGGGTGTAGTTTTGCTTGAAATCGGGAAAGTTAATGAAGAGTGAATGAATACTGCTCGGACTGAAAAACGCGATTACATCATAAAAAACCTCTGCAAGATCAGACAGGTCACTGCAAACGGTATGAAATAAAACCGCAGGCTTAAAGTCATATCCATTGGCTGAAAGAAATTTTTGAGTCTCTTCGGCTGCAACATCAGAACAGGGATATAAAAATTTCTCGGATGTATGTTTTTTCAAAAGATCTGCGAGATCTGCTGCAGTTTGCTTTCCAAAAAAGATCTTGCGTTTTCTGTATTGTATGTATTTCTGAAGATAGAGTGCAATTGTTTCCGATATACAGAAATATTTCATGTCAGCAGGTACATCATATCGCATTTCTTCACAAATCCTGAAAAAATGATCAACCGCATTCCTGCTTGTGAATATTACTGCAGTAAAATCAGCTAAATTTATTTTCTCCTTACGGAATTCTTTCGCAGGAACCCCCTCTACATGAATGAAAGATCTGAAGTCTATCTTCAGATTGTATTTTTTAGCCAAATCAAAATAAGGCGACTTTTCCGAATCAGGCTTTGGCAAAGTAACAAGGATACTTTTAACTTTCCTTGGTTTTTCAATTGGACTTACTTGCATATTTCTTAACAACGCTAATACCCGAGTACTTTAAAAAGGATAATTAAAGGACAAATTTCGAGGGCACAAAGGTAAATAATTAAATATACTTTTGGAAACTTGTAATTTGATAAAATATTTGTCCCCGCTCTGAGAAATTGCACAACGAAAATTCCGAGAACCATCACAATGCCGATATAAGTGTAAATTCCTGCATAGGAGCTGGAGGTTAGACTAAACGCAATTACCACCGGCAAAAACAGAATCGCAGCATTAAAATAACTTAAATATAATACCGATACATACTCCCTCACAAGCCTTTGAACATCAAACAGAAATCCCAAAACCCGGAGGACAATAATCTTGAAAGTGAACAAGCCAATAACTAAAGCCGTCAGGAAAAGAAAAAGTTCAAAGCCTTCGAATGGGTAGGTTAACTGCATATACTTACCTGACAAATACAGGTATAGGCCGATAATGAGTCCGAACAACAAATAGAAAAAAACGAAAGGCCATGAATTAAAAAGACTGTCTTCCTTATTAATTCGGGTCAATATCTGGTTACTGTAAAAAGCCATAATTATGCTATTCAATTCTGCCGGGAAAAAATACCTGATGAGCGAAAAGAATAAGACCAGAAATAAAATCACACCAATAATCCATGTTTCGCCCCTGGGCCTTGCAATCCCATACTTATTGTGACTGTCCTTCTTTTGAAACTTTGCCGCCCAGGCAGAAAAATCGAGGTTCTCTACTTTATATAAATTGATAAGGCTGTCAAGAAAGGGATTGCTGCGACCCGGGTCGGGAGCTTTGATCCAGACAATCGACAATGAATCTCTTATGGCTTGTATAGAATCTCTAAAAGCAGCCCTGCGGGCAAGGCCGACTGAATCATACTTTTGATAAATGGGTGCAACGGGATTTAGTCTGAGACTGTCTGTCTGCGCGTAAGCAAATGAGCTAATCAGAAATAATACAAGAATAATACCATTTAAACGTTTGAACATCCCCATTTAGTACACCTAAGCAAATATCTTCCAGTATCCCAAATTTCTACTTTTTTATGTTTTATTCCTAAATAAAATCAGAATAAGACCAGGATGTCAATATATACCTGGAAAATGCTAACAAATGATAATCCGAAAAAATTCGGGATCATGGATCTGATTACAGTGAACCGAATTTTATTCAATAAATAGCTAAATATTTTGATTTTTATTCCGAATAAAATAATTTTACCGAACAATGCACCAAAAAAAATATCAACTGGATCATGTAGACCGGGAAATCCTGGGCCTTTTGCAGGAAAATGCCAGAATCTCAAATGCTGATATTGCAAGGGAACTGAGTATGGCTCCATCTGCTGTGCTTGAAAGGGTAAAAAAACTTGAGCAAAAAAATACCATACTTCAATATACCATACGTTTAAATCCTTCGGCATTACAACAAAATCTGCTTGCCTACGTATTTATTAAAGCCTCCGATGGGATTGGTTGTAATGACACGGCCTCTGCACTTGCTGCAATACCTGAGGTTCAGGAAGTGCATCATGTTGCCGGGGATGATTGTTATCTGGTCAAGGTTCGTACTTTTGACTCGGCCTCACTTATGAAACTGATGAGAAACTCAATTGGCAAAATCCCCAATATTTTATCTACCCGTACAACAATTGTCCTTGAAACTGTCAAAGAACAACAGCAATTGGTAATACCTACGAAATAAACATGTCTAGTTCCACAAAAAAGTCCGCATCTCTTTTAATGGTTATCCTCGCCTTTGCAATTGTCTATATTGTTTGGGGTTCAACTTACTTTTTCATCCAGATAGCCGTTAAGGACTTTCCTCCTTTCATTTTAGGCGCATTAAGGTTTATAATTGCCGGTATACTGATGGCGGCATGGTGTATTTTTAAGGGTGAAAATATTTTTGCATCCGGCGGAATAAAGCAGGCAGCAATCAGCGGAATATTAATGCTTTTTTGCGGGAATGGTATTATAATCTGGGTTGAACAAGATATGCCCAGCGCAATGGTAGCCATTATGGTGTCATCTGCTCCACTATGGTTTGTACTGCTCGACAGGCCCAAATGGTCAGAGAACTTAAGAAGTAAATCGATTATTGCCGGCATGCTGATCGGACTTGCCGGAGTAATCCTCCTTTTTAGTGAACAGGTTTCTGAGGCACTGTCTCTTCAGGGAAGTGAATCAGTAAAAATGAGCAGTATGGTTATGCTCGTAATTGCGGCAATAACCTGGTCAGGGGGATCACTTTACTCAAAATACAAATCCACAGAAGAACCTATCATCGTAACCAGCACCTGGCAAATGTTAGCTGCAGGAATAGCTTTTATCCCGGGAATTATCATTCGTGATGAATTTAATGACTTTCAGTGGCAGGATGTATCGGGAGATGCCTGGATGTCGGTTGTTTACCTGGTCTTTATGGGATCTATTGCAGGTTTCAGTGCTTATGTCTGGCTGTTAAAAGAAAGACCGGCAATGCAAGTCAGTACCTATGCTTATGTAAACCCGGTTGTGGCTGTACTTCTCGGAGTATTTTTTGCAAATGAGCAAATCTCCTCCATTCAGATCATTGGGCTGGTTATTATTCTGGGAAGTGTATTTATGATCAATATGGCACGATATCGGAGAGAAAAACTGGCAGAAAGAAAGATTGCAGAGGCCAAATAAGTATTTTTCAGATCAGAAATCTATAAAAACAAAGGAATACACTATTGTTGTAGATTTGCAGAATGGCCGGAGTTTATATTCATATCCCTTTCTGCAAAAAAGCCTGTCACTATTGCGATTTTCATTTCAGTACTTCTCCTCAGTACAAGGATCAAATGTTCAATGCACTGAGAGCTGAAATTAACCTCCGGAAGAATTATCTTGATAAAGAGAAAATTGAAACCATCTATTTTGGTGGTGGCACCCCTTCAATACTGAATGCTGATGAATTGCAAATCCTTATTAGTGAGATTACCGATCAGTTCGAAGTCTCCTCGAATGCAGAAATAACTCTCGAAGCGAATCCGGATGATCTGATTCCGCAACATGTAAGAGAGTTAAAAGGCACCCTGATCAACCGCTTCAGCATTGGTGTACAGTCGTTTTTTGAGGAAGATTTGAAATGGATGAACCGTGCTCATACTGCCAGTGAAGCCCAAAGTGCAATAAAAAGAGTTCAGGACGCAGGATTTGAGAATATTACCGCTGACCTGATTTATGGATTTCCCCTTCTAAGTAATGAAAAATGGGAATCCAATATTCAACAGCTTCTGGAATATCATGTTCCTCATATCTCATCCTATTCCCTCACAGTAGAACCCAAAACTGCATTAGCAGCGTTCATCAATAAAGGGAAAGAGCCTGTTATGAATGAAGGGCAGAGTGCATCCCAGTTTCTGATGCTAATTGACCATTTGACAGAATCTGGTTTTGAGCACTATGAAATTTCAAACTTTGCAAAACCAGGCATGTACTCCCGGCATAATTCAAATTACTGGGATGGTGTTAATTATCTTGGGATCGGGCCTTCTGCACATTCTTTTAATGGAGAAAGCCGGCAATGGAATATTTCAAATAATTCAAAATACATAAATGAGATCGGTTTGAAAAAGATTCCGGCTGAAATTGAAATATTAAGTACCGAAAACAAGGTCAATGAGTACATCATGACCTCCCTGCGTACAAGTAAAGGAATGAATCTGCAATCGATTGAGAAGAATTTTGGTTCCGGCTATTCAAAAGAAATTTACAATAGTCTTGAACCCTTCATCGGGAAAGAATGGATTAATATTAATGAACAATTGGTTACCTTAACAAGAGAAGGAAAACTTTTTGCAGACCACATAGCCTCTGAATTATTCCTCAGTACTAATTAGGTTTCTTTCATATGGAATTAAAAAATAAAATAGTCTGGATAACCGGTGCATCAAGTGGAATAGGTGAGGCTCTTTGCTATAAATTGAATCAGGCCGGTGTTAAACTGATTATCTCATCCAGAAATTCAGAAGGACTGTATCAGGTAAAGAACAAATGCACGAATAACCAGCTGGACGTACACGTACTTCCCCTTGATCTTGAAAACTCACCCGAATTGGAAGAAAAGGCAAATACAGCCCTTAATATTTTTGGCAGGATTGATATGATCATTCATTCGGGAGGTGTAAGTCAGCGTTCTCTGGCAATGGACACCGACCTTGATGTTGCTCAAAAAATCATGAATATCAATTTCTGGGGAGCAGTTATCCTGACTAAAGCACTAATCCCCTCCATGTTATCGAATCAATCGGGGCATATTGTAATCATTAGTAGTCTGGTTGGAAAATTCGGCACAAAATACCGCTCAGCATATTCAGCTTCTAAACATGCATTGCATGGGTATTTCGACTCCCTGCGTTCAGAAATCGATCCAGGAATCAAGATCAGCATCATATGCCCTGGATTTATTAAAACCAATGTTACAATTAATGCTTTAACTGCCGATGGAACCAGACAAAACACGATGGATGACGCCCAGGCAAATGGAATGTCGGCTGATGAATGTGCAGCGCAGATTATTAAGGCGATAAAATCCAGGAAAGAAGAGGTTTATATTGGCGGAAAAGAGAAATACGCAGTATTAATTAAAAGATTTTTACCGGGGATATTTTCAAAACTGGTCAGAAAAGCCAAAGTTACCTGAGCCAGTTAACTCGAATGATCAGCGATTACCTTCCATTCACCTTTAATTTTCTTTACTATAAGTGTGAAGAAACCCTTGGGTTCATCCTTCTCTCGCTTTAAATGCCAGGCACCTAAAACAAATGCGTGATCGGAAGAAATCACTCTGATCTCTTTGATGTCAAAACTTAAAAAGCCCATTGCTTTCTTATCAGGATAAGCTCTTTGGTAATTTGCGAGGGTATTATCCCAGCCATACTTCGGTCCGCTCTTCCCAACGAATACTAATGAATCAGATTTCAGGTAACCCTGCATATATTCCACAATTTCTCCCCTGTTCCATGCCTGTCGCTGATCCTCAAGAAGTTTAAGGATTGAAATCATGTCATTCTCCTGAGCAGATACCTGCATTGTTCCCATAAAAATCAGGAACATGATCATAATTCTCTTCATACTTAAAAGTAATAATATTAAATAACCGGGCCTTGTCTTTATTTGACATGTCCATAACATATTTAGATTCATAAACCTTTAACTTCGTTTTTTCGTAAATCAATTAAAATTAAGTCATGCGGGGACATTCATTCTCGAAATTTATTCCAAATGAACTTCCCAAAGGAGGCTTCGAAGAACTCTTGAAGTTATTTCTCGAACTCCTGAATTATACTTCCGGGGATGCAAATGAGGCTTTAGACTGGATGAATGAGTTGGATAAGCAATACAAGCTTACCAATGATGATTATGCAATGGGTGATTTCATTGAAGATCTGAAAAAGAAGGGTTATCTGGGCGATGATGATCAAAATCCTAAAGGTTTTAAAATCACATCAAAAACTGAACAAAGCATCAGGCAATCAGCGCTTGAGGAGATATTTGGGAAGTTAAAAAAATCCGGGAAGGGTGGACATAACACCAATATTTCAGGGCTGGGAGAAGAGAAAAATGCAGATCGCAGAGAATATCAGTTTGGCGACAGTCTGGATCAGATTGATATGACTGCATCTATCCATAATGCTCAGATAAATCATGGAATCGGCGATTTTTCAATGACCGAAAGAGATCTGGAAGTTGAAGAAAAGGATTATAAGACCATCACTTCAACAGTTCTGATGATCGATATCTCACACTCCATGATACTCTATGGTGAAGATCGCATTACACCTGCAAAAAAAGTAGCGATGGCCCTCGCTGAGTTAATCCGAACTAAATATCCGAAAGACACTCTTGATATTGTTGTTTTTGGAAATGATGCCTGGCCAATTAGTCTAAAAGAACTTCCCTATCTTCAGGTGGGGCCTTACCATACCAATACTTATGCTGGTCTGGAACTTGCCGTAGACTTGCTGAGGAGGCGGAAAACCCATAACAAGCAGATCTTTATGATTACCGATGGGAAGCCGACCTGTTTAAAGGAAGGTAGCAAATACTATAAAAACAGTATTGGGCTTGACAGAAAAGTAGTTAATAAAACCCTTGGAATGGCTGCGCAATGTAAACGGCTTGGGATACCCATAACCACATTTATGATAGCAAGGGATCCATATCTACAGCAATTTGTCAGACAGTTTACCGAGATAAACGGAGGCAAGGCATTCTACAGTTCGCTAAAAGGACTGGGAGAATACATTTTTGAGGATTATATTAAGAATAGAAAAAGAACGATCAGATAGAAATACGACAGATATTATGCTGCATATCAAAACACTAAAAGAACTAAAAGATTCAGGTTATGTTTCGCGCTCAGTTAAAGAAGAACTCCGTGAAAATCTTATACGCGAATTAAAGAACAAAAACACAGTACTCGAAGGAATTATAGGCTATGAAGATACCGTTATTCCGGATCTGCAGACTGCCATTTTATCTCAGCATAACATCCTGCTCTTAGGCTTACGCGGACAAGCAAAAACGCGTATTGCCCGTTTGATGATCAACCTGCTCGATGAATATGTGCCCTATATTGAAGGCTCAGAATTATTTGAGGATCCCTTAAACCCAATTTCATGGTTTGGACACCATGTCCTGGAAATTAAAGGTGATAATACCCCTATTGCATGGCTGCATCGCTCTGACCGCTATACCGAGAAGTTAGCTACACCAGATGTAACGGTTGCAGATCTTATCGGAGATGTCGATCCGATTAAAGCAGCAACCTTAAAACTAACTTACTCAGATGAAAGGGTTATCCATTTCGGATTGATCCCACGTGCCCACCGTGGTATTTTTGTGATCAATGAACTCCCTGATTTGCAGGCACGAATTCAGGTAGCTCTGTTTAATATCCTTCAGGAAAAAGATATACAGATAAGGGGTTTCAAACTTCGGCTGCCGTTGGACATTCAGTTTGTTTTTACTGCTAATCCTGAGGACTATACCAATCGTGGGGCAATTGTAACTCCACTAAAAGACAGAATAGAAAGTCAGATTTTAACCCATTATCCTAAAAGTATCGAGATTTCCAGAAAGATTACGCAGCAGGAGGCCAGACTATCCGCTTCTCAAAGAAACACCATTGAAGCCGATGGCTTGGTAAAGGATCTTATTGAGCAGATTGCCTTTGAAGCACGTGAATCAGAATATATTGATAAAAAATCGGGTGTTTCTGCGCGTTTGACTATCTCTGCCTATGAGAATCTGATCAGTAATGCTGAGCGTAGAATGTTACTCAATGGAGAAAGCAGCACATTTGTTCGGATTTCGGATTTCCTCGGAGTAATTCCTGCAATTACCGGTAAGATAGAACTTGTTTATGAAGGTGAACTGGAAGGTCCGGGTAAAGTGGCGAATATTTTGCTTGGAAAAGCTATCAAGACCCTGATGCTCAGCTATTTTCCAGATCCGGAGAAACTTAAGAAAGCTAAAGCAGCAAATCCATATGCAGATATAATTAACTGGTTTGCCACAGGGAATACCATTAGTCTGGTTGATGACCTGTCACTGGAAGAATATATTGAAGCTTTGGAATCGGTACCCGGACTAAAAACTGTAATAAAACAGTTTCATAAGACTCTAAGTAAAAACCAGCAGATTCTCTTAATGGAGTTCTTATTGCATGGTCTGTCAGAATTTTCATTGATCAATAAATCTTTCCTTGACAAAGGATTTGGCTTTAATGATATGTTCAACAGTCTTTTCAATGCCGAGTTTGAGGATGATGATGATTATAACGAGGATCGGGATCAGTTTTAAGTCCCATTCCCAAAGCTTTTTAAGAAATAATGGCGAACCGAATTTTTGGATTAATAATTATCAGCATTCTGCTGATTCTTATTGATATCTACATTTACAGAGCAATCCGCTCTGTCAGTTGGAAATGGAAAGGACAAAAGCATTTGTCTTTTACCTATATCTGGTGGGGATATACCTTTTTGCTCATCGCAGGAGTTTTTATAAGTATATTTTTCAATATTAAATTCCTCCTCAGATCAATCATACTGGTAGTTTTCTTCCTGACCTTTGTTTCCAAAATATTTATTCTGCCATTTCTTATCGCTGATGATTTACGCCGATTAATGCTTTGGATCAGCAGGAAGTTAAAAGGACAAAAAATCATAGAACAGAACAAAACTGATGGAATTCCACGTTCTGAATTTTTGATTAAAGCAGGAACACTGGTTGCCGCAATTCCCCTTGCATCTCTTACCTATGGTGTTGTTTCAAGTGCCTACGATTATCGGGTAAAACGAAGGACCCTTTATCTTCCGAACCTGCCTAAAGCATTTGATGGAATTAAACTCGGGCAGCTTTCAGACATTCACTCGGGCAGCTTCTACGACCGTAAGGCAGTAATTGGTGGTGTCGATATGTTACTGAAAGAGAAGCCTGACATGGTATTTTTTACCGGAGATCTGGTAAATAATGTTGCCTCAGAAATGTATGAATACCAGGATATTTTCTCAAAAGTGAAAGCTCCTCTTGGCGTATTCTCTGTACTTGGAAACCATGACTATGGAGATTATCACTATGGACAGGGACCTTCAGCTGCTAAAATCAAAAATCTGGCAGATATCAAACAGACCCATAAGAACATGGGCTGGAATCTTTTGCTTAACGAAAACCGGAGGTTAAAAATAGACGGCGATGAGCTGGCAATTTTAGGGATAGAAAACTGGGGGGTAGGCCGTTTTGCGAAATATGGCCGTATGGATCTGGCAGTAAAAAATACAGATGATGTACCTGTAAAGTTATTGCTATCCCATGATCCATCACACTGGCGGGCACAGGTATTACCTGAATATCCTCAGATTGATGCCATGTTCAGTGGCCACACCCATGGCATGCAGTTTGGTTTAGTAACCGATAAATTTCAGTGGAGCCCTGCACAATACGTTTATAAAGAGTGGGCAGGACACTATAAAGAAGGATTGCAGCAGCTATATGTTAATGTAGGATACGGATTCTTAGGATACCCAGGCAGGGTTGGAATTTTACCCGAAATTACGATCTTTGAGTTACGCCGGGGGGATTCCTGAAAAGATCCCGGGTTCTATCTATGAACAAATACCTTAGGCAAAGCATAGATCTTCTTTTGTTTAGCAATATTTTTATTGCTCTTTGTGCGGTAGCACAGGGTTTGGTAACCTACCAGTTGCTGAAAGTAAAGCCTGACATGTACGTATTAGGACTCCTCTTCAGCTCAACTTTAGCGCTATATAATTTCAGTATCATCCTCTCCAAACCTAAAAATCCGGAGAATTCGACATCCGCAAGGGTCAGATGGGTATTTTCCCATTACCGACTGATGATCACAATCAGCATTATTTCTGTATTTTCAATAATCCCGCTTAGCTTATTCCTGGGCACTTCCTCGAAGATTTTGCTGTTCACTCTTGGCCTGATATCAGTGGCCTACAATCTTCCGTTATTTACTATTCATGATAAAAAATTCGGTTTGAGAAACATTCCGGGAATAAAATTATTCCTCATTGCTTCAGTTTGGGCATTGAGTTGTGTTTTACTCCCGATCCTTGAAATGGAAAATAAGCAGGCGATTGCAGTTACATTAAATGATACCATCCTGCTCATCGCCAAGAGATTCCTCTTCATTGCGGCCATCACGGTACCTTTCGATATTCGCGATATTTATCAGGATAAATTTTATGAGTTGAAGACTATACCTGTATTATTCGGAGAAAGATGGGCATTATTGATTTGTCAGGGACTGCTTGGAGCCTATCTAATTTTGCTGGTTCTTTTCACTGAGCATTTTGATGCAAACTTTTTCGGATTGAGCCTGACAATAATTCTAACCGGATGGTTAATTTTTAAATCGAAATGGAAAAAAAATGAATATTACTACTTCTTCTATCTGGATGGCACAATGATTCTCCAATTTTTAATGCTTCTTATTTGTGGCTCAATCATTTTATGAACGACATCAATATTTCCTCAATCAATGTACTTGGCAAACCTGAACTGCTCGTATCAGACCACCAAAAAGCTTATTCCGCATACCGCAAGCAAGCCATTTCAACTGATTCTATTGAACTGGAAATGACAGGTTTTGCAGGTGATATTATTGTCGACACAAAACACCATGGTGGAAATGACAAAGCCATTTGCTGTTACAATTCTGATCATTTTAAAAAATGGAAGGAAGAACTTGGTTTTAATCTGGAATCTGCTGCTTTTGGTGAAAATCTCACGCTCAGTGGCGAAAATGCAAATGAAGAACATGTTTTTATCGGCGACCGTTATCAATTAGGCGAAGCGGTTGTTGAGGTTTCAGAACCTCGTGGCCCTTGTTATATGATCGGGATCAGGTACAATTACAAACAGTTCCCTGTTCATTTACAGCAAACCGGACTTACCGGATATTATTTAAGGACCATCAAAACAGGCCGGGTAAAGAAAACCGACAAGCTGATCCATATTAGCTCCCACCCTGCAAAGATATCAGTGATGAATGTAAATTTTGTAAGATACCATGACCCCGAAAACAAAGAATGGCTTCAGCGGCTGGTTGATCTGAAAGAACTGACCTTAGAATGGAGGGAACGGTTTGAGAAAATGCTAATCAAGTTATAATCTGCTAATTTACTCATACCATACAACCCTATTCAATGATGAATTTGTAACCTACACCTCGGACAGTTTGCATAAAATGTGGTCTGTCGGGATTGCTCTCAATCTTTTTACGTAAACGAACAATATGCATATCCAGTGTTCGGGTATTGACATCCGAATTATAGCCCCAAACCACCATCATTAATTCATCACGGTTAATAACCGTATTTGCATTTTTCAAAAAGTACAAAAGAATCCTGTTCTCCAATATGGTAAGTTCAATTTTCTTTCCATCACGCATCAGAGAATGAGTATTTGGATGATGCTCCATATTTCCGAATTTATATATTTCGGTCTTCTCATTATTGATAAAGAACTTTACCTTATTTTCAATTAAAGCAACCAGTACATCCATATTAAATGGCTTGGTTACGTAATCTGAAACTCCAAAATTATAGGCATCAATTTTATCAATATCCTGTGCCTTGGCCGTCATCATGATGATCAGATTATCAAAACCCAGTTTACGAACATTTTGACAAACTTCAGAACCCTGTTTTGTTGGCAGCATCCAATCGAGCAACACAATATCAGGTTCCTCATTCATAATCAGCTCTTCTGCAATCTGGCCATCTGCAGCCTCAACAACTTTATATCCTTCGGTTTGAAGACGATGTACTACTAAAAACCGAAGATTCTCGTCGTCTTCAATAACTGCAATTTTGATTTCTTTTCCCATGTTTATATTTCGTAAGGCAATTCAATTCTAAACTCTGTTCCCTTCCCAACCGCACTTTTTATTGTAATTGTTCCGTTCATAAATTTAATCAGTTCTGCACAAAATGCCAAACCTAATCCGACACTACCCTGCTGATTATATTGATTTTGCACCCTGTAAAACTTTTTAAAAATATTCCGCATATCCTTTTCCGGAATTCCAATCCCCTGATCTGAAAATTTAAAAATTATTCGATTCTTCACCTTTTCAATACTGATCCTTAATACTTTCTTTTCGGGGCTGGAATATTTAAAAGCATTATCAATCAGATTCTGAAAGATGCTTCCCAAAAGCACAGGATCAGAATTAAAATACTCAACCTCTTTGATCTCACATTCTATATCAAAACCAGGGTATTTTAACTGGTAGCTATCGATCATATTCTGACAGAATACTTCAAGATTAATGCTCTCTGGTTTTAATTTTATGGCTTTATTCTCAATCTGAGCAAAAGACAAAAGCCTGTTCATCAGATCATTCAGCTTATCTGCTTCTTCGTCAAGAATCTTGCCATAATGCTGCCGTTCACGATCTGACAGTTTGGAAGCACTCCGGATATTATTGCCGGCAATTTTTATAACGCTGACGGGCGTCTTAAATTCATGAGTAAGATTATTGATAAAATCATACTGCAGCTTGAATAGCTTGCTGTTGATATTCAGGTTTCTGAAGATCAGATATGCGATAAGACCCAGTACAAAATAGATCACAAATAAACCGGCGGCAATAGGTCTGAAGCGGGAATTGACTTCTTTTCTTATAAAATCCTTACCCGAGCTGAAGTATAACTTATAGTCGGAGAAAGGACCGGATAAGGGCAGGTCATTTTCCATAAAACCTGAGTCATTTTCGAGCGATTCATAAACCAGAGGCTTAATACTGATATTCTGATACAGTTCGGGATGTGAATTTATAATTTCTAACTTCATCGGATTCAGATAAAATGTAAGCATATCCATTTCATAGACCGGAGAGTTAGGTTTCTTCTTAAACATCAAATCCTTATAGACCTTTATTTCCTCTCGTCTGGGAATATTCATAAAGGTGATTCTATTTGATCTGATGCTATAAAAAACACTAAAACGCACATCATCGTTCAGGGCTTGTGCAGTATCAGCCAACTCAATAAAGCCGCTGAACTTAATCGCCATTTTGTTGAACTCATCCGCTGTTTTTAAAATAAATAAGGAGTCAGGATGATCATTATTGTAAAGCAAAATAGAATCCTTTTGGATGTTCCTGCCAAACTGATAGACCGACTTTGGTCCCATAGAAAAATTGTTCGCCCTGATTCCTTCAGGCATTTTATGATTACCTATTTCTGCATCATAAAATATAACCCGCTCAACAAAATGAAATTTTCTGAAGATGGTATCGATATACTTGGAGGCCTGAGCCGAATCCAAATAACCCTGGTAAAAAGATATTTCAGGGATTTTATTTTGGAAGAAATCATTATAAGGTTTCACCGTCTCTTCGAGCACATCAATTTTCTGAGAGGCAAATTCATTCTCTACATATTTTGAAGTCAGATTATAGGCTAGGAAAAAGGCCCCGGCCATGGCAGAAGTGATGAGGAAAAGGAAGATTACAACCAGCGTGAAATTTTTGCGGTATATATATTGATACTCCTGCATCCGGCTATTCCCTGCTTAGGTTCTGATCGAGGAATATTTCAAGCTTCTTGTAAAATTCAAGCCGGTTTTCATTATTCCTAAAAACATGGCCTTCTCCCTCTTTAAAGATATATGTAACAGGTACTTTCCTCTTTTTTAACTCTTTAACAAACTGATGGGTCTCATTCATATTAACCCGGGGATCCCTCCCGCCCTGTGCAATTAAAACAGGTACTTTTATTTTATCCGTATGGAAAACAGGTGATACAGCTCTGAAATAATCCGCATCACTTTCAGGATTACCCACAGTTTCGTAATACATCTGCAAATAGGGCCTGAAATAAGGTGGTATATCCTTAAAATAGGTGAATAAATTAGTGAAGCCTGAATAAGAGGCTCCGCATCTATAAAGGTCAGGAACCGACATAAGCCCGTGAAGTGCTGAGAATCCTCCAAAACTGAAACCATAAATCCCAATCCTTGATGGATCTGCAATCTTTTGTTCAATCAGCCACTGAACCCCATCCGTTATATCATCCTGCATTCTGGCACCCCATTCCTTAAACCCTGCTATCCAGAATTCCTTTCCATAGCCTTTTGAACCCCTGAAATTAACCTGAAACACTGCATATCCCCGGCTTGCAAGAAATTGAACTTCAGAGTTATAACCCCAGCTATTCCTTGTATCCGGTCCACCATGAGGCATTACAACTACCGGAAGATTTTTCGATGGCATCCCTCTGGGAAGGGTTAAATACCCATATACCGTCAGACCATCTCTGGTTTTATAGCTAATGGGTTTCATTTCTGCCATATTCTCTACTTTCAGGGATGAGTTTACATCGCTTAGTTTTACCAGTTTATCATCTTCTATTGAATATAAGTAGAAGGATCCCGGATTACGGTCTGTATAGGTTCTGACTATAAATTTCCTTTCTGAGGAATCTGAGCTTGCAATCACAATTTCAGTATTGGGCAGCAATTTCTCAAGTTTCTTAAAAGTGGCCTTAGATGAATCATCAAGATAGTGGCGTTCCTTTTTCCAGGTCTCGAAGCCTGCGTAAATCAGCTTATCTTTGTTGACAGAGTAAATCGCTTCAGAGACATCAACCTGAGGATTGCTGTAAATAACACGGTGTTCCTTCCCCGTCACACAATCCAACTCTACTAATGCCATCTTATCCCGATTTTTATTTGACAGGGCATAAATACAACTATTGTCAGCACTGAAACTAATAGGTAATATACTCGTCTTAAAATTATTCGTTAGAACATTTCTGAAATTCTGGCTCTCCTTATCACGATATAACAAGGTCTCATTAACTCCATCACTGGCAATAGCCATTCTTAACTTTCCTGCAGGATCAGAGTACCATTTGGTGATGTTTCCCGGGTTCTGGAACAATAATGACAGATCTCCGGTTTTCATGTTCAACCGGTAGGCATCAAAAACCGTTGAATCGCGCTTGTTTAGTGAGACAAGAACCTTACCATCACTAACAGGGCCAGAAGAAATTAGTCTGATTTTTGTATTTGGGAATGAAAGCAGTTCCCGCTTATTGTTTCCATCAATATTTACTGCAAACAGACCCGGTTCCTTATTTTCAGAGGCTCCCTTTAAATATAGAATCTCATTATTATTAGCCCAGAAATAGTTGACGATACTTCTGTTTGAATCACAGGTTAGCTGAGTAGTAGTCTTTCCGTCAAGCGTTTCAACATAAATATGAATTCTGTTATTATCAGGTTTTAGATAGGATATATATTTGCCATCAGGAGAAATCAGATAGGAGGTATTGATGGGAACATTGAAAAAATTCTCAATCGGTATCCGTTTTGTTGCTTTTTCCATGGAGCAGGACACCAAAGTGGCTAGAACAAAACAAAAGAAATAAATTTTAGATCCCGGCATTCTATTATAAAATTAACCTCAATTTTTGTTGCAACATTTATAATCACGCAACAAAACTGAAAAAATATGGGTTTTTAAGGCCCTCAAACAAGCGAAAGACTAATTACTCTACTAATCAGTCAAGTTAATAAATACATCTTTAAGTAATTGAATGGAATCGTAACATTTAAACTACAAGGGAATTTTCGCTGAAATTTTACCTTTAGATAATGAAATTAAATGCAAACCAGGAAATGTTATCTCTCAAAATGCTTATATTGAGGATGAGCAAAAAACACTAACAAACCTAATCTCATGAAGAGAATTCTGCTTCTGTTACTGATTCTATCTGTCACTCCAGAAGTGAAAGCCCAGCTCAATACTGATGAAGCCATGGCTGTACAATATTTCCAATCCGGGGATTATGAAAAGGCTGCCATACTTTATGAAAAACTGTTCAACAGAACAAAAAATGCAAGTTATTATGACCCTTATTTCAGCTGTCTGCTTCGATTAAAAAAGTTTGACGAAGCAGAAAAGCTGGCTCGCATCCTTCAGAAGAATAACCCGGAAAATTTCAACTATCCTGTAGATCTGGGCAGGGTTTTTCAGGAACGCGGTGAACAGGAGAAATCAAATGCACTATATAATAATCTGATAAAAAATCTACCTGCTAATGAATTTGCGATAAAAGATCTGGCCATCACTTTTTACAGGGCAGAGGCTTACGATTTTTCAATCAAGACTTTTTTAAACGGCCGAAAAATACTGAATGATGAAAAATCATTTATTTATGACCTTTTAAGTCTATATCGTTACAGAAAGGATAAGGTCATGCTTATTCAGGAGTACATATTACTTTTGAGTATCAATCCTGAAGCATTACAGCAGGCACAAAATGTTTTGGGTAATATTCTGGAAAATAAAGATGACTATGATCTGCTTAAATCAGCAATCTTACGTCGACTACAAAAAGATGCTCAAAATGTAGTGTTAACTGAGTTTCTGGCCTGGCAATATGTCCAGCAGAAAGACTTTGATATGGCATTGCGTCAAACTCTGGCACTCGATCGCAGACTTAAAGAAGATGGTGTAAGAGTATTTGATCTCTCAAAATTACTGGTTGCAAATCAGGCTTATGAACAGGGAATAGAAGCCCTGAATTATCTGGTTGCAAAAGGGGAAAAAAGCAGGTATTATATTGCCGCAAAAATTGATCTGCTGAATCTAAAGGCCAAACAACTGTACAGTGGCAAATTAGATAAAGCCAATTTGCTGACTCTTGAAAGTGATTACCAATCCTTGTTAAAGGAATTCGGCAGAAGTTCGGGGACTGCCTTCGCAATACGGCAACTTGCGAATTTGCAGGCATTTTACCTCAGGAAACCTGAAGAATCGGCCATACAGCTCCAAAAACTTCTGGAATTACCCGGAATAACACCAGCAGTAATTGCACAAACCAAATTAGAACTCGGGGATATCTATACTTTGTCGGGAGAGGTCTGGGAAGCTGCTCTGATTTTTGGTCAGGTAGAAAAGTCTTTCCCAAATGAAATTTATGGGCAGGAAGCCAGGTATAAAAATGCCAGATTAGCCTATTTTCAGGGAGACTTTACATGGGCAAAGGCACAGCTTGACGTATTAAAAAGTTCAACTTCGCAATTAATTGCAAATGATGCCCTGAATTTAAGTCTGCTCATCTCTGATAATTTACAAAATGAGAATGACACTGCCGCACTGAAAAAATACGCTGAAGCAGAGCTCAGCATCTTTAAAAATCAGCCTGAAAAAGCCCTGGGAATTCTAGATAGCATCAATACTCTTTACCCTTCAAATTCACTTGCTGATGATATTTTAATTGCAAAATCAAAAATATTTATAAGTTCCAATGACCTTGAACAGGCTGTCATTCAATTACAGTCCATCATAGACAATTATAGCACAGAACTTTGGGGTGATGACGCAATTTTCATGCTCGCCGATATTTACGAAACAAAGCTGAACCAGCCTGAAAAAGCAATCGTGCTTTATCAGAAAATAATAAATGATTATTCGGGCAGTTTGTATATCATCGAAGCAAGAAAACGCTTTCGTCAGCTCAGAGGAGATAAACTGGGTTAAGTTTTGGGCTAAACTATTCAAAACTCAATTCCTATCTTCGCAGTATGATCTTATACAATGTTACAATTATTCTGGAAGAGCAAATTCAAAAAGATTGGCTCAAATGGCTGAAGAACGAGCATTTGAAGCAAATAATGAGCACCGGATATTTTATTTCCTACAGGGTTTTGAAAGTTTTGGACTCGCCAAATGAAGGGCTTACTTATTGTGTTCAGTACATTGCTGACTCAGTTGAAAAATACAATGAATATATGCGGACACACCCCAATCAACTGCAAAACAATGCTCCGGCAGAATTCCTGAATAAATTTGTAGTATTTAGTACTTTAATGGAATTTATTGAAGCTGAATGAACTTTATAAAAACAAAAATCAAGGATCTGTTTATTTTAGAACCTAAGATCTGGAAGGATGACCGGGGATATTTTTACGAAAGTTACAGTAAGCGGTATTTTGACGAAGCAGGAATTGAGGCAGATTTTGTTCAGGACAATCAGTCCCTCTCACAAAAGGGAACTTTAAGAGGTCTCCATGCGCAATCCAATCCACATGCCCAAGGAAAACTGGTAAGAGTAATAAAAGGCAGGGTTATTGATGTTGCTGTGGATATCCGTAAAGAATCAGAAAGCTATGGGCAGCATGTTGCAGTCGAATTAAATGAGGACAATCACCTGATGCTATGGGTGCCACCAGGATTTTTACATGGCTTTGTTACCCTTGAAGATGACACCATATTTACTTATAAGGTAACGAGCCTGTACAATAAGAATTCAGAGTTTGGTGTGGTATGGAATGATCCGGAACTAAATATTGACTGGGGTATTGCAGCGGAAGAGATAATTCTTTCAGAAAAAGATAAAGTACTGCCCCGCTTTAAAGATCTGAATAGTCCGTTTTAAATCTTAAAATAAAAAGCCGGAGTTTATTGCTCCGGCTGAATAAAATTTCAAATTCTACTTGATCAAATTGTACAATTCATCAAGTTTGGGTGAAAGTACAATTTCAATCCTTCTGTTACGGCTCCTGACTTCGGGACTTGATCCTTCCTCAATGGGCTGATATTCCCCTTTACCTGTTGCAGTAATCCTGCCGTTTTCAATTTTTTCTGTTTCAGTTAAAAATCTAACTACTGAAGTTGCACGCAATACGCTCAGATCCCAATTATCTTTTATCTGCCCAAGATTAACAACCCGCTGATTGTCTGTATGCCCCTCCACAGAAATATTGATTTCGGGCTGTGTTTTCAAAACCTTGGCAAGTTCCCTCAGTGCAAGCTTTCCCTTCTCATCAATAACAATACTACCACTGCTGAACAATAATTTATCAGTTAGTGAAACATATACTTTTCCATTCCGGATATCCACTGTTAAACCACTCTGTTGAAAGCCCAATAATGCTTTTTGAAGTTTATTTTTTAGTGCATTTGTAGCTTCATCCCGCTTACGCAAAATGTCTTCAACCTCCCTTAATCTTGCTTCACGTTTTTGCAAATCGGCTTCCAGTTTTTTCAGGTTAGCCTCCAGTTTACTTATTTCTGAAGAGGAATTCGAACGCAATGAAGTAAAACTATCATTCATTCCCTTAATTTTTCCTTCCAGATCTGTGATTTTGGCCTGAAGCATGGTACTGTCTGATTTCAATCCTGAGATTATCTCTTCCAGTGAAGTAATTCTGTTTCTTGCACTTTCCCAGCCCAGAGAGAGTGATTCCTTCTGAGCGATTAACCTATTATACTTTTTTGGCGACATGACAACACATGAAGCAAGTAATCCTATAAACAAAAACAGGCCCGATACAGAATAAATAGTTTTCCTCATACAAAAATGGTTTTATGACACAGCATTCCTCAAAAACGCAATAAAGGGGTGTAATCGTATAAATCCATTACAAACCTCTTCAACAGCATTTGAACCCATAAGTTCTGTATTTTTCAATGCATGGCTAAATGTAAAACTTTTAAGTTTTAAATATTCAATATCCTGATGTTCGGGTTGGTAACCTTTGGGTGGAGTCTTTAATTTATATTCGGAGTCCAGGGTGCCGAAATATTTTTTAAATTCCTTATCATCTATAATATCATGAAAATCACTTCCATTATAATCAATTTCCTGACGAATAGCCTTTAGCATATCTGCTTCCGGCATCCAGCATCCGCCGGCAAGAAATGATTGTTCAGGATGAATATGCAAATAATAACCTGCTCCTTTAAAATTTTTACCATTTTCAGAAAACCCGGCACCGAAATTAGTCTTATAAGGGGTTTTGTCTTTACTGAAGCGGACATCCCTGTAGATTCGCATCACACAAGTCTTAGGGTCAAGATCCGGGGATACCAATAGGTCTATTTTAGAAAGCTTTTCAATTATTTTGCCGGCAAAATCAAGTACATTATTTCTGGCTACATCATGACTTAGCTTATTTGCCTGAAACCAGTCCCGGTTATTATTCGCAGCAAGACCCCTTAAAAATTCAAATGTTGCTGAGCTTATCATCGGTATCGTAATCAGGGTAATACTTAATTTTTGGTGTAAGGAAATGAAGCAGAAATAGTCTGGAGTAACGGTAGTTGATTGGTGTAAGTAATGCTATGGCGCCGAGGATTGTTGAAATATATAACCAGGGCGAAGAATCATTTCCGGTGATCAGGTATGTGAGCAAACCTATAGTAAGCATTTCGCCAACTACAAATGCATAGCTGACATACATCGCTCCGTAATAATAGCCAGGCTCTACCTCAAACTTCATTCCGCAATGTGAACATCTTTCGTTGGTTTCCTGAAAATTGAGGCCATACAATGTTCCTGAAAAAACATCACCCCTTCTGCATTTGGGACATTTTGAAGTAGCTATAGCTACAAATTTAGAAGTCTTTGCCATAAAAGGAACCAGATGGGAATTTAAGAGATCAACAAATTAACTGGAATCAAGCAGGACTTAATTCAGATTAATCTTGCTGTCCTTAATATTTAAATTGACATTTTTGCGTCTGTACTTCTTATACCAAAGTAAGCCAACACCGGCAATAGCCAGATATGGTGCAGCTAAAAGATATAAGATCCCATCATTAAGCCCCTTCCCTTCAGTATTACCATTCTTTACAGAGTTTTCGGCATTTAAGGTGCACATTGAACACTGTGCTGAAACTTCAAATGAGCTGAGAGTTGAAAATATCAGGATGAAACCAATAATTGCTATTCTTAGCCTTTTCATGATGTAAAGATACGTCAAATGCGAGAATTTTAATAATGATATAATTGCTTACAATCTTAAGTTTACAGTCTGCTGATCAAATTAAGTCATATAAGACTTGATCTAAAAGGAATAATAGGGTGAGATCATGAGGTAGACTATAACCCCGCTAACAGTAACATATAACCAGATCGGATAAGTCCAGCGCACGAGTTTCCTGTGCTGCTCAACCTTCATTTGCAAGCCCTTCTGAAAACTGAATAAAACGAGCGGCAAGACAATAGCTGCCAAAACAATATGAGTAATCAGAATAATATAATAAACAGTCCGAATGGTACCCACACCACCATAAGTAGTCCTGATTCCGGTTGAATGGAATATGATATAGGATACCAGAAATAATGCTGAAAGGATAAACGTAAGTATATTTAGGCTCTTATGGGTTTTAATATCCTTCCTTTTGATGAAATAAAGAGATAAAAGAAGTAAAATACTGCAGGTGCCGTTAATAATAGCATTGAGCATAGGAAGTGAAAATACCCAGGAAGGGATCGCCTCCTTTTGAGGAAAAATATTCAATAGCTTACTTTGTAAGATCACAACTACAACCAGAACAAAAATTGAAACTGCAGTAATAATTCTTGAAATCAGTCTATCACTCATAACATTTGTATTTATCAGAAAACAGAATAATGTAGCTTAGCGTACTTTAATACTCCGGAGCTCTTCTGTAATCAATAATTTAATCTCATCACTTAATAAGGTAACTTGCTCATGTCCCAGACTTGAATCATAATATCCTCTGATTCGCTTTTGGGGGTCAATCAGGATAAACATAGGACTGTGAATGATGTTTGCCTTTCCGCTGGTATCGGCAATGGCATCCACCATAAAATCCGTTTTTGCAAGCGAATAAATCAAATCCTTATCGCCGGTCAAAAAATCCCACTTTTTGTTTTCTGAAATATAGGGCTTACTGTATTCAGCAAGTACCGCCGGACTGTCGAAATCAGGGTCAACACTAATAGAGATAAAACGCATCAAACGATTGTTATTATACATTTTAGCAACCCGGGCTAAATCCTTGTTAATATCCTTACACAAGAGCGGGCAGCGGGTATAAAAAAAGTTAACAACAGTAATCTGATTACTATCTGCAGGGAATTTAATTGTATCCGAATTTTGATTCAGAAGGCTGAAATCCCGGATAACATGATAAATTGTATCCGGAATCTGCTTACCGCGCTTAGTATGAAATGTTGAAGCTACCTTCTTCTCCCCATAGATATTCAGAGGGCGATAACGGTTTTGCCCTTTCTCTTTTAACAGGTAATATAAAGTGCCGGGCACTGCCAATAAAATCAGCAGTATCAGAATTTTCTTTACAGGAAAAGAGGGTAAACTCATTAATTCATGTGAATGAACTGGTAGTTTCCTTCAATAAGCATTAGGACAATGAAATAGATAATAAACACCAATGAAACAGTAATACCTGTTTTAAGTGCAAATTTTTCGAATTTCAGGTGCATAAAATAGGCCACTATATAAAAGGCTTTCACCAGTGTAAGGATTATATAAGCGAAATTACCAATGCCGTGTCCTACAATACCTTTTGGAATCAGGTAAAGGGCAATGAAAAATTCAACTGCTGTAATACCTAAAAGGTAAAAGAAAACCTGCCAGATTTTTTTCTTGGTCATTCCTTCATGCTCAGAAGCATGTTCGTCGTGTGTGTGTTCTGCTGACATTATATATCGATTATCAGGATTTTAAACTAAATAGAAAAATGTAAATACGAATACCCATACAAGGTCTACAAAGTGCCAGTATAAACCAACTTTTTCAACCATGAGATAGCTTCCGCTTTTCTGGAAAACATTTCCGAGAACCATTAGCAGAATAATAATATTTATCAGCACGCCGGTAAATACGTGGAAACCGTGGAAACCGGTGATCGTAAAGAACAGGTTTGCAAATTGCAGCGCACCGACTGTATCTACGCCGGTATAAGATGCCGGAAAACTTCCCCACCAATAACCTTCATGATGTAAATGCGACCACTCTAATGCCTGACAACCAAGGAACATTAATCCTCCAATAATGGTTGCGATCATCCACCATACAACCTCCTTTTTAGAGTTACGATGTCCTGCCTCAACTGCAAGTACCATAGTTACAGAGCTCATGATCAAAATAAATGTCATAATACCCACAAATACCAATGGGTAACCATGATCAGCTAATCCGGGGATTGACTGAAATACTACATCAGGATCAGGCCAGCTAATTTTGCTGAAGCGCTGAGCTCCATAATAGATCAGAAATGCCGAAAATGTAAATGCGTCTGACAAAAGGAAAAACCACATCATGAGTTTTCCATATTCTACAGCAAAAGGCGACTTCCCGCCGCTCCAGGCGTCAGTTCTTATTTCATCTAATTTTGATACAGTAGTGTTCATTTAAACAATGGTATGTTGAGTTATTATTGATTCAAAAGTAAGAAAACATATAGATAAATCCATAGGATATCAAGAAAATGCCAAAAAATGGAAGCGACTTCCATTCGGAACAGATTACGGACCTGAGGAATATTGCGCGTTGCCCCAATAAAGGCATAAATCAGGAAAAATAGTCCTACAAGAACATGTAATAAATGGGCGCCACTAAACACATAAATGAAGGACTGCGAGGCATTATAATTCACGAAATAGGCACCAGAAGTATACAAGGCTTCCCATGCCTGAAACTGGCTATAGAAAAATCCAAGACCCAGTAAAACTGTTAAAGTAATATATAGCTTTTGCTTGCCTAACTGTAAGCTT
>CAZTRY010000014.1:0-17902 GCA_964616525.1 uncultured Sphingobacterium sp.
ACGAAAAAAAATATGCGAAATTAGTTGCATAGATCATAGAAATCGCTGGAATCGGATTGGTTTAATCATATGAAACATTAATTGCCATATGATTGCGTACTGGGATTCCAGCGAAGGCTGGAATCTCCTCTCTCACCAACAACTTTTGTCATTCCCGCGAAAGCGGGAACCTACTGCATTCAATCTTATCATTTTGTTTCAACGAAGGCTGGCATCTCCTCATTCCTCCAATAAGCCTTGTCATCCGATAAAATCGGCTCCCGCGAAAGCGGTAACCTCTAATCATAATCATCCCGGTTTAATTCGCCTCATCAGCACTAGGACCATAAGTTCCTGGAATCGGAATATTGAGCAATCTGAGATATACTCCCAACTGTGCACGATGGTGAATAATCTGGCTTAAAGTCATGCGTATCATATCTTCCTTTGATGATACCACATGAATCAAATCGCCCGTTCTAAGCGTCCAGTCGGGAATCAGGTCTTCATCTTTGGCCTTCGCCAGATTGGTTCTTGCATCTGCAAGGGAAGTTTCTAAAAGTTCAAGCAAAGCTGATGTTTTGTTGACATCGGTAGGTGAATATGGATGAACAGCGAAATCAAGTCCATCCGTATTTAAAGTCATTCCTATCCAGCTAGGAAGTTCAGCAATATGGGTTGCAAGGGTTTTAATATCCATGCTCTTTACATGGGGCTTCCAGCCGAATTTATCATCCGGTATCCTTGAAAGCATTTTCTTTGTAATCAGAGCTTCATTCTCGAGCTCTTTCAGGATGTTTTTGATCAAAATCATAATTTTATCTGTTTAATTAAAAACAAATAAAACACCGGCGAATGACAACCCTATGTCAGCAGTATTATAAACTTTTTGAGATTGCCCCAATCATCTGCCTTACATGATTCTTTAATATTTCTGATTCAATTATGGTAGCAGAACCGCCAAACATCATAAACCATCTGGCGAAATTTTCTGGAGAAGAGCATAAAAAGGTCATTTCCAGTTGTTCATCAATCGGCCTCTGGGATACAAAACCATAGTAATATTTCTGATGATCAAGCCAATACCCTTTGGACTTAGGCAGACTGATCACAATAAGCTCCAGATTTTTGCTTTCTTCAGATTTTCTGCTCTGCAGATATTCATTCAATCCCGGATGCGACTTTTCAAAGGGGGTATCGGTTTCCTGAATAGATAAAATACGGTCAAGTCTGAAATCACGATAATCATTCCGCATCCGGCACCAGCCAATGAGATGCCAGTAATTATCTGTAAAGAAAATTCCCAGTGGTTCAACCAAACGTTCGGTGCTCTCCTGCTTATAATTAGAATGATATTTGATCCGAATGACCTTCGCCTGATCCACGCTTTTCAAAATTGGCTGAAGCAAATGCAGATCGGGCTGTATGGGCGCATCTCCGGGCCTTCTGAAAACCTCAATCCTATCGTCAATACTTTCAAGTAACTCTTTCTCCGAAAGATTTAAAACTGCCCTGATTTTATACATTGCAGAGCTGTAATTCCTGCTGTTGGGGCCATCTGTCAGTTTGGCTACCAGTTTTTCTGCTGTAAGAAAGGCAATGGCTTCTTCGGGAGTAAACATTACCGGAGGCAGACGAAAACCGTCTACAAGGGAATAACCGACACCCGCTTCACCAATCAGTGGGATTCCCCTCTGCTCCAGGGTGCGGATATCACGGTAAACAGTACGTAAGCTTATCTGAAAACGATCGGCAATATCCTGTGCTTTAACCACTCTTCTCGACTGTAGTTGTATAAGAATGGCCGAAATACGATCGATTCGATTCATGTAGAAATTATTGTAAATATAAAAATTACTAAGCTAAATGACCTATCAGCCTTCTGCCCAACCAATCTTAAACAGTGATCAGAAAAGGGTAATTCCTGCTGACCAGCCCAGCCAGCCTTTTGTTTTGGTAGAATAAACCTTCGCTGATTGAGGTGCCACCCGGGCTCTGTATCCCTCTGAACTCAGGCTGCCAGGATCGGAATAATAAAAGGAATAAGAAGGTCCGGCAAATGCACTAAACCCTTTAAAAAGTTTAAACTGCATATTTAACTGGGCCTTAGTCAGGATATTCGGATAATCCCAATTGCCGAGATAAAGTCCCTGGGAAGATAATTCTGCAGAAGATGACAGCTTTTTACTGAAAATAAAATCATGCCCCATACCATATCCGGCAGAAAAAACCCGGTCGTTAACTCCATAACTTCCTGCCATGATGAGCATTGTATAAAATTTTGCAGTTCCGGTCTTTACCGCTAACTGAGTGCCAAAAACATCTGTGGATGATAAGCTCACTTTGTGATATCCCTTATTTACCCAGTTGATCAGGCCAAGACTAAAACCTGAAGAGGTATCAGCAACATTAATTAGTCCGATCTGTAATCCCTTCATCTCTTTCGCATAGCTGAAAATACCCCCGATCTGAATCCCTTTCATTTCTTTTGCGGCCACATTTCCAATACCTGCAATTTGAACACCGCGGATATTTCCCGAAACCAGATTTCCAATTCCGGCTACCTGCATTCCCTTCATATCCCGCCTCACATGATTGAATATTCCTGCAGCCTGCCAGCCTTCTGTACCGTTTCGCACATCATTCACAATACCGGCGGCCTGAAAACCAACCAGACTATCCAGAACTGAATTCACCAATCCACCTGCCTGAAAACCCCGAACCGAACCACCAACCAGATTCGCAAGTCCGGCAAGCTGAACATATTGTACATTATTTTTGCTGATATTGAAGAGCCCGGCCACTTCTGCCCCATTAACCCCCGCAGTATAACCACCCAAAAGGTTAAGAGAGGCTTTATTTATAACCTGAGAGCTGAACATGCCATGCGAACTAAGTCCGGGAAGCAGAGAAGCCTGGTAAGGACTGCTGGTCAAAAATCCGGAAATATTCAAACTCTGGATCTGTTGCTTTGCAGAAACCAGGAATCTTCCGATTCCGAGTTTCTCAACAAGATTTGAGGAATACGACAAATACTCATCATCCTCATACGTGTATCCCTCAGGCTTAATGGTTACGGTGGATAGAAACATCAAACTGGTATCGCGATAAGACTCTTTACTTAGGGTTAAAATAACCGATTGGTGGTTGCCCCTGATCCGCATCCTGAAATATCCATCCTTATCACTCAGCGAAGATTCAAGCAACCGCTTTTCATAAACACTCGCCTCGGGAACCTTTTTCCCTGTTTGTTCATCAATAACATGACCACTAATTAGATAATGCCGCTGATCCGTTTTAATGATATCAGGCTGAATAGAAAACCTTCTGATTGTGGAACGTAGAATTACATAATCAGCACTTTCCCGGTAATCTGCCATACTTAAAAAAATCCTGTCGAGAATATCCCTGACAGTTTCATTTTTAGCATTCAATGTTACCAGGCTATCCGGATTAAAAACAGTACCACTGTAAGAAAAAATAAAATTTCCCTTGCTGCTTATTTCGTTTAAAACCTTCGAAAGTGGCTGTTTATCAGCAACTATCGAAATTCGCCGGTACAGTTTTGGAATATCCGCAGAGTGCTGCGCCTTTAAAGACAAGCCAGAAAACAAAAAAAGCAGGATTAACAAACTCTTCAGCTTCATCGCCCCTTTACTATTTTAAAATAATCTTTTCACCCTCTTTATGAACCTTAATTCTTAGGGTTTCTGAAATAATATGAAGGATGGTATCGAGTGATTCATCCTTAAATGTTGTGTTCAAAGTCAGATCACGCAATTTAGGATCGGCAATTTCAATCTTAACCTGATAGGCTTCATTGAGGATATCAACTATACGCCAAAGCGGAGTATTATCAGCCACAAAAACATTTGTGCGGTAATAATTATACAAGTAATCACTGCTGAGTTCTTTATTCAATACTCCATTAGTACGTTTAATCAGCACCTTTTCACCCTTCTTTAATTCGATCTGCTGATCTTTTAAACTCACCCTCACCAATCCGCTTTCAACAATCACCTCAGTCAGTTCGCTATTCTTTTTGACATTGAATGAGGTCCCCAATACCCGAATGTTTACCTGATCGGCATCAATTACAAATGGTCTGGATTTATCGGGACTTACATCAAAGAAAACCTCACCCTGCTCCAACTTAACACTGCGCAAATTTCCAGTAAAATCTTTTTTATAAGACAGAACAGCATTCTTATTCAGGGTAACCTTAGAACCATCCGGTAAAACTTCTGTACGAACCATTTGACCTGAGGATATGGTATCATATCCATTCTGTCCAAGAAACTGATAGAAAGACCAGGCACCGGCAATGATAAATAATACGGCAGCTATTCGCAGCCAGCCAATTTTGTTTGCTATGGGTCGGATTACAGGCTCCGGGGCCGAAGCAGGAATCTGTTCCTTAAATTTCAGCCAGGCGGCATCCGGATCTACTGTACTTTTCTGCTCAAGATTCTTACTCTCTTTCCAGATCAGCTCAAAGTGCTCAAATTCCTTCCGGTTTTCAGGATCCTCAGCAAGCCACTGGCTCAAAGCCAGATCCTCTTCCGGACTTGTTTCTCTTAGCAGATATTTTATTAACAGATCGTCGCTCATCCTACTCAGGAATTAAAAAAATCGCTGTGAAACAATAGTATCAATGATGGCAAAAAGTCAACTAACTTGATGCGTAGTATTTTTAATGCTTTTCCCATCTGATTTTCGATAGTTTTAACCGAAAGACCGAGCTGATCGGCAATTTCCCTGTACTTCAGTTCTTCGAAACGGCTCATCTGAAATATGGTACGGCATTGCTCGGGAAGTTCATTCAATGCCTCCCTAAGCCGATCCTGTAATTCATTCAGTTCAATCTTATCTGAAGTGTTTCCGGTTTGTCCGTTCATGGTAAAAACAGTATGGTCCTGATACTTTAATTGTATTTTTTTATGGTTTATATAGTTCAGGCAATCATTATGAACACATTTGTAAAGATAGGCCTTTATCGATGTCTGAACATCCAGGTTGCCGCGTTTTTCCCAAAGTTTCAAAAACATACCCTGAACGATTTCCTCAGCATGACTATCCTGATGCAGCATCATACTGGCATAGGCATGCAAGGCTTTGAAATGTGCTTTAAACAATTGTTCAAAAGCAGCATCATCGTAAGACAGTCCGGTGGTTTTGATCCCAGTGAGTATTTGTTCCAAGTGCAGGCTCCGCTCTGATTTTGTCGTTTAGACTTTCAAATACCCCGGATTGTTACATATACCCAACGCCTCTTGCCATCCTGACAGTTTCCTTCCGGCTGGTATTATCACCAGCCGGTTTTCATTAGATAAGTCACAGATCCTTTAAAATTTAATAACAGTACCGCTTCCACTAATCTCAGAATCAACTGCAGCATTTCCTGTATAATAGATTTTTCCGCTTCCGCTGATCCTGGCTTTTAGTGTATTCTGTACACTAAGTCGCGCATCACCGCTGCCACTAATCTTCACATCACCCCTATTGCTTTGTATTTTTTCCAGGTTGGCATCTCCTGAACCTGAAATAGTTACACTCACCTCATCCGCATTAAATACATCGTTCACATTGGTATTTGATGAACCGCTGATTGTTAAACGAAACAGATTTTGTGCCGGGAAATTACCATTGATATCCAATTTTCCGCTGCCACTCATTGAAGCACTATTAATTGAAGGCATGGTGACAAAAACCTCAATATCATCCTTTCGTACACTCACAAATTCATAACCCAGGTTTAGTATTCCATTATGGATATTGGTTTTATATCTTGGAATCAGGTTTCCTGAACCTTTGACCTCCACTTTAAATTCATTTCCATAGGTAATTTTGATCGGGTTAGCACCACTGCTGTGTACCCCAGTAAATGTACCGGGATTACGGACTTCTGTTATGATATTTCCATCAGCAACCAGGCGGTCTTTGGTACATGAAAAGAAGAATAAACTGATAATTGCAATAAATAAAGTAGTTCTCATGATTGTTATTTTTAAATTGTTATTGTTCTGTTATTTAAGTGTTTATGTATTATTACTTGATATTTACATTAGAAAAGGAAGTTGATTCCTGCATTAAATCCGATGTAGATCCCTTCAAAATTATTGCCCCAGCGATTCTCCCAGCTGCGTATATATTTATCTGTAATCTTTCGGCCTTCGCTGGTATTGGTATTCACATAATTGAATGCTGGTCCGCCGAATAGCTCTAATCCGGGAACAGGTCTTAGGGATGGCATTAATCGAACAGAGGATTTGAAATATTCTCCAGCTTTGAAACTTTCAAGAGTTTGGGTTGTTATTTCAGCATTCATTCTGAAAACCGAAGTATTCAAAAAGTGAGCGCCTAAACCTGCCTCAAAGGCATATACTTCTTCTTTATTCCTGAAATTATATCCGGCAGCAATAATTCCGTATAATATTTTACCCCCGGAGCGAAATGAAAGTAAACCGGTCTCGTTCTCATCAACACTAATTCCAATGCCCTTTTCTCCATTCCTGATTATATTAATAATTCCCAAAGGATAATCACTGCTATCTGCAACATTGATGAAACCGGAAACCTGTACACCACTCACTTTTCTTGCAACATTGATGAAACCTGCAAACTGTGAGCCTTTTACGTCCTCCGCAGTATTAATAAAACCGGAAAACTGGGATCCCACTATATTACGCGCAACATTACTGAAGCCGGCAACCTGCGGACCCGTTACCTCCCTTGCCACATTTGCAAAACCTGCCAATTGCACACCCTGAACATCTGTGGCTTTGTTTAAAAACCCGGAGAATTGAGCACCTGCAACCTTACCCTTCGAAATATTGCTAAAGCCGGCAAACTGCATTCCTTTTGCTTCAGCATAACTATTCATAAAGCCTGCAAACATCATCCCTTCTACTGCTTTTCCTACATGATTGGAAAAACCGGCAAACATCATTCCCCGGACGTCATTCTTTACAACTGAGGATACTCCTGCGAAAGAAAAACCTCTCTCCGCAGCAGAAAGCCCTGCAATTAAATTCAGAGAGAAATAATTGGTATCTGCAGCGGCATGTGTTCCATTGGTACTGATTGGATAGGCAAATCCTATATTAACCTTATCAATTTGCACTCTTTGTGCATTCGCATAAAAGCTTTTCGCTAAAATGGCTAAGACAAAAATCCATTTTGTATAGCCCGAATAGTTGTTCATTTTTAAGTTCATTTCTATAATATTTTGGATGAGACAGGTAAAAGAACTTTTACCCCTATGCGGAAATGAAAAAAAATTAAAATCAGTTTCATATAGCGATCGAAAGCCTCACTGAATTTTATTCTATGCCCCTTTAAACCTGAATTTTATTATCTTTCGAGCCTGAATTAGAAATTTAAATATTAATGAA
Organism: uncultured Sphingobacterium sp.; assembly: GCA_964616525.1. Taxonomy (GTDB): domain Bacteria; phylum Bacteroidota; class Bacteroidia; order Sphingobacteriales; family Sphingobacteriaceae; genus Daejeonella. The sequence goes on from CAZTRY010000014.1 coordinate 7,374, forward strand.
ATCATTTAAGATCCTGTTTGTTCTGTTATTTATGGGTCAGATTACTTTTGCCCAAAGTATTGTCAATCTGATCAACCGCGCCGATTCGTTTTTCGACACGATGGATAAGGGTAATTTTGAGGAGGCACATGGCTTTTTTGATGAAAGCGTGAAGGGTCAAATCACTTCAGACGAACTAAAACTCTTTTGGCTCAGACTGGGAAACAGTCTTGGAACATACCAATCTGTAGATGGTGCCAGGAACTCTATTAAAGGTGATTATTTTGAAGTTACCCTGACTTGCGGATTCTCAAAGGGATCTCAAACATTCACTTTCGTGTTCAATAAATCTGAAAAACTGCTGGGATTCTTTGTCACGCCCGTAGCTACGGAAGCTGTATATGCAGCTCCGGCATACGCAGATACCACGCTCTATTCGGAGAAAGAGATCAGCATAAAATTTGAAGGAGGGCAGATGGCAGGCATCTTTACCAGTCCGAAAAATATAGCCAGCTTTCCTGTAGTAATCATGATTCATGGTTCCGGTCCCTCAGATATGGACGAAACGGTTGGACCCAATAAACCTTTTAAAGATCTGGCTGCAGGATTGGCAGCCAAAGGGATTGGAAGTATCCGTTATGTAAAGCGTGGCATGGTTTACCCGAGATCCTTTAACAAAGCATTTACCGTTAAGGAGGAAACAATTGACGATGCATTGACTGCAATTAACCTGGCAAGTACGCTGCCCGGAGTAAACAAAAGCCAGATTTACCTTTTCGGGCATAGCCTTGGAGGTATGCTGGCCCCAAGAATTGCAACTCTGGCTCCAACCTTGAATGGAATCATTCTGGCTGCTGCTCCGGCAAGAAAACTTTCTGATCTGATTGCAGAACAAAATGCATTCATTTACAAAGCCTCCGGAGATACCACTGCCGCAGGAAAACAGCAATTCATTGAATCGTCTAATGAAATTGACCGGTCAAGACTTCTCAAGCTTGGTGACATAGCCCCTGATTCGGTTATCCTGGGTGCACCGGCATCCTATTGGATAGATCTGAATAATTATGATCAGCTGGCCACATCCAAAAGAATAAAAAACCGCATTCTTATCCTTCAGGGAGCCCATGATTTTCAGGTTTCTGTACAGGATTTTAATCTCTGGCGAACAAGTCTGGCAGCAAATAAAAACGCTTCATTTAAGCTTTATCCTGATCTCAATCACCTGCTTTCTTCTCAAAAGGAAAAAGGAACTGGAGCTCAGTACCGCACACCCGCAAATGTTAGTCCGGTTCTGATTAATGATATTTCGCTCTGGATTAAAGGGAAATAAGCTGTAAATCAAAAAAAACAAAAGCTCTGGTAAAATCTACCGGAGCTTTTGTTTTTAAAGTATGATTCTATTTGCTGTTCCAGGGGCCAGTGATGGCCAGAGTTAGCCCAGGCGACTGAATATTCACAAATAAAGTCTTGCCTGAAGGCGAGAAAACCGGGCCAGCAAATTCTGATTTGGGATATCCCACATTTTTGGCAATCACATACGTCTTACCTTCAGGAGTAATTCCAATAATTCTGGCATCCGATTTGTCTTCACAAATAATTACATCACCCCAAGGAGCTATGGTGAGGTTATCGCAGCTTTGAAAGGTATCTGTATCATTTGATTCAAGGAACAATTCCAGCTTCGCAGGTGATTCGCGTTCACGCTCCTGTCCTTCGTATTTACTTGGAATGTATTTAAAGATTTGTCCGTAACTCTTATGCCCTCCGTTTGTGCAGGCAAAAAATAGTTCATTCTTGCCATACCAGATTCCCTCTCCACGGGCAAAACGAGCGGCACCATTTTTATATCCTCTTAAGCGCAGATCATCATCAGGGGCTTCTACATTATCCAGATCAATCCAGTGTACGTCAAAGCTCTTCTTTTGCGGAAATTTATCCGTTTCCAATTTCTCCCAGTTTCTGGTATCTGCACTTGCCCATTCAGAAACAACCAGACATTGTAATTTGCCTCCTTTATGCAGATCACCAACCTTATTTGGCAGGTAGCGATAAAACAAACTATCGCCGCTATCCTCTGTTTGATAAACTATGCCTTCAGTCGGATGAACCGCCACTGCCTCATGCACAAAACGGCCCATCGGTTTAATCGGAACAGGTGCGGTTAAGCCGATTTTATCTGAAGCAAAAACTTCGAAATTATAGCCATGATTCTGTTCAAGATTACCCTTTTCAGCACCTTTCACCAGGGTACTTTCCTCACAGGTTATCCAGGAATTCCATGGAGTTATGCCTCCGGCACAGTTTCTTACAGTTCCAATTAAACTTAAATATTCAAGTTCAACTTTCTGCAGCTTTTCATCGTAAACCATGGTGCTTGTCCCGCCATAGCATAAACTCTCTGCCTTACCGAAATCATATATATCCCTCTGATTTACTTTATTCAATAACTCATTACTTTTCCCGAATGGACCATTTGCAATTGCCCCCGGTGATAGTTCGTGATTTCTAATGAGAATCGTCTTATTATTTTTCCATTTAAAAACACCCATCCCATCAAAGGCTCCGGGAACAGAAAAACCATCGTTCATCAAATCCCCCTTACGGGAAATCACTTTGGCAGTAAAACCATTGGGCAAACTCAAAATATCACCCTGCCGGTGTGTCAGTGAGCCATAATTTCGCAAAAAATTACCTTCTTCGATAAATCCAAGAGAAGCTGCATTGGCAGCAAACTGGCTCAAACCCAGAAAGCCAAGACTTACCAATCCTGAATTCCTGATAAAATTTCTTCTGTTATTATTCATTCAAATAAAAATAAACTTAATATTTAATTAATTCATGTGTATTAATTTCGAATTTAATCCATCAAAAAGAACCTGATATTTGCCGTATATTATATTATTAATTTGAAAGCAAGCCACTCAGACCTTCTAAACAGAATTAAATCATATCAGGAATAATCATCGATTCTAAATATCATACAAGGATTTTAGCATTTTTGAATTAAAATAGAAATATTATCCATTGGAAATCAATATTTTGCTTAGAATTGCCGGGCATAAGAAAGGAAAAACACACTTACATTGAGATCAGAGAGAATCAATAAGTATTTGGTTAATATAACGGGACATGAAAAAGATTTCAGTCTGGAAGCCCGTATATTCCATGCAATATGCATCATCTCATTTTTTATTCTGGGTTTAAGTCAACTGGTTAATATTTCATACGGCTTGTATGAACTTGCCGTCTTAATGGGTGCTCTGCAGTTGATTGGTGCTATATTTTACTTTCTTTCACGTTTTTATAAAAAGTTAAATATTGGCATTATCCTTTTTTCGCTGTCGGCAAATGGACTTTTCATTGCGAATTTCTATTTCAACTCCGGGATACATGGCCCGGGACTGATTTTGTTTTTACTATGTATTTTCCTGATTACCATCGTAGTACCAAAGAATCAATTTGCATTTTGGCTATTACTGAATATCATAGAGGTGATGGTACTTTTGTTGTTATCTTATTGGTATCCTGATCTCTTTGAATATCGTTATAGCAATATCCTGATGCAGCATGCAGATATTGCATCTACCTACCTTTTAACCGCTTTACTTATTTTTCTGGCTACTAATTTTATTCGAAAAAGTTATCACCGGGAGAAAATTATTGCAGATGAAAAAGCAGAGGATCTGAAAATATCCAATGAAACCAAAAACAAGCTCCTGTCCATCCTGGCACATGACTTAAGGTCGCCACTTGGTTCGATTCAGAACTACCTGGAAATTCTTTCAGAATTAAATCTGGGTGAAGCTGAAAGAAAATCCTTCGAGGCCAGTCTGCTGAATGAAACAAAAAATACGCAGCAAATGCTCAGTAATCTGCTGCTCTGGAGTAAAACACAAATGGAAGGAGTAACGGTCAACCTGCTGCCGGTAAATCTTAAAGAATCAATATTGCCTGCGATCCGGGCTCAGCAATCCCTTGCAGTTGAAAAGAAAATAAAGATTGAGGAAAATATCAATAAATCTATCATGGTTTTAGCCGACCGTGATATGCTTCAGCTTGTGATTAGAAATCTGGTAAATAATGCAGTAAAATTTACTGAGCCCGGCGGGCAAATTGGGATTGATGCAAAAATACAAGATGGTATTTGTCTGATTACCATCAGTGATACCGGGAAAGGAATTCCATTCGAAATGCAGAAAGACCTGTTCTCTCTGGCAATAAAATCTACATTTGGCACTCAAAATGAAAAAGGGGTAGGACTGGGTTTGTCGCTTTGTAAAGAATTTACGGAACTTCAAAACGGAACTATCCGCTTTGAAAGTGAACCGGGTAAGGGAACCCGGTTTTTCATCAGCTTTAAGCTTGCTTCAGCGCTTAGCTGATATTCTAAGACCCGGTTTTAATATTTGGTAGAAAAGCTGTAATTAAGCCGATAAGAGGCATAAAAGCACAGACCTCATAAACATACTCAATGCTGGTCCTGTCGGCAATTCCGCCCAAAACAGCTGATCCGATACCCGCCATTCCAAATGCAAAGCCAAAAAAGAGTCCGGAAACCATTCCCACCTTTCCAGGAAAAAGCTCATGTGCATATACCAGAATAGCTGAAAATGCTGAAGCCAGAATTATTCCGATTGGAATAGTAAGAATCACCGTCCAGAAGAGATTGGCATGCGGAAGCAGCAAAGAAAAGGGTGCAACGCCCAGAATTGAAGCCCAGATCACATACTTTCTGCCAAACTTATCACCCAATGGTCCGCCAATGATAGTACCGGCAGCAATTGAAAACAGAAAAATGAACAGGTACACCTGAGAATCCTGAACCGATACCCCAAATTTATGGATCACATAAAAGGTATAATAGGTGGTCATACTGGTGAGGTAGATGTACTTAGAAAAGATCAGGACCAAAAGGATCAGGACAGAGAAAACTAATGTCTTTTTAGGAAGTAGCTGCACATGCGCAGTGTCATTTCCGGGTCTTTTTGCTTTGATCCTGATCTTGCGTTTATACCAGCCACCAATATTGATCAGTAAGAGAATAGCAAGTAATGCAATTGCAGAAAACCAGATAATATTTGACTGTCCATAAGGAACAATAATCAAAGCGGCAAGCAAGGGACCAATAGAGCTGCCAAAATTACCACCAAGCTGAAAGATAGACTGAGCCATTCCGCGCCGGCCTCCGGAAGCCATATGAGCCATCCGTGAAGCTTCCGGATGAAAAATAGAAGAACCGATACCAACCATTGCAACCGAAAGAATCAGGATTTCAAAACTCGGCGCACGGGATAAAAATATAAGTCCGACAAGCGTGAATCCCATCCCGATTGCAAGTGAATAAGGTTGAGGTTTTCGGTCGGTATACAAACCCACAAAAGGCTGAAGTATGGAAGCCGAAAGTTGAAAGGTCAGGGTTATTAATCCAACCTGTGCAAAACTCAGGCTGAACGTATTTTTTACTACCGGATAGATTGCAGGTATAATAGACTGTAAAGCATCATTCAATAGATGGGAAATACTGATCGCTATAAGAATCGGATAAACGGTCTTTCCGGAAATGGGACTTTTGTCTTTTAGAGCCAGGCTTTGGGGCTGCTCAGTGACCTGCTTATTCATTAATCAAATTGCTTGATGCAAATATCCGTTCTAAAAATTAAAAAAGCGAAAGCCCTGTTTAAAAAGAGAATATTAGCCTAAATTTTTGATTGAAATACCTCCCGCAATTGCCACACGGCTTTATTTTTATCAGATACATTACCGATTCGGATAATATCACAGAGGGCTAACAATTTATACAATATTCTATCTTTCCTGACCGCCTTCACAACCGATGGATAAAGCGGTAAGATGCTTTGCCCCCGTTCCTTACCCTGTTCATCTGCCCAAACCAGCTTTTCTTCGGACGAGAAGCTCAGATAAAGGGATGATTCGGAATGGGCGGTAAACATTCCCTGCACTACCGGACCAAGCTGTGCCGGGAAAACATAAGGTAGCCCGAACTCTAAAAACTTCAGAAAGGCTTCCCGGTTTACCGATCTATCCTGAGGATTCAGCAGTCCGGCAATAGCAGAACGATTTAAGGATTCACTAACCTCTGAGGCAGAGATAAACAGCTTTGAGGACAAATCCTTAATCCGAATCTCCTGTTCAGAATCAATAATCAGTTTTAAGAGAAGTACGATATCCTGTGGGCGCATGCCCTTATGTTCTTTCATAACAGAAAGTTATACATAAATTTTGTGATTCGCAATTCGCGAAACAAATGACGCCTGCGCCATGGCTCTCAGACGCTTGACATTAGTCAATTACATAACCTGAAATCATATGGCATATGGTACCGAAGTCAGTGCGGGCTTGATCCGCTGTCAGTGAAAACCAGATGCGGTTGTCAGTGCCTATTTGATCCGTAGTCATTGTGGGCTTGATATAATATTTTCGGCATTCGCCTTAAGGATTGGCAAGGGTTATGGCTTTCGCCGCAATGACAAATTAGATATAATTGGGTTGTGATATTCGCATTAAGCACTGGTTAAGGATAAATATTGGGGGTTGCGGCATTCGCCGTATTGACAAACTAAAGTAAGAAATGAAGGAGATTCCGGCCTTGAGCCTGAATCGGAAGTTCCTCAATATGTATATTATTTGATTGTAGCGTATGTCGCAACCTATTTAAACAACGCTCAATGTACTTGCAGTCTTCTATCAATGACCTTGCGGACTTGACCCGATGTCATTAAGTTAAGGTGTAGGAGGTTCTGGCTTTCGCCAGAATGACAATGCATATTATTTATAAGAGAGGAGATCCTGACTTTCGTCAGGATCGTAATCCTTAACTTAATGACATTGGGCTTGATCCGCTGTCAGTGCGGGCTTGATCCGCACCGCACCGCACCGCACTACAATGGCGCCCCAACCTGCAGATCACACCGGTGTCCCGGCTGTCCGTGTGGTGGGTTAACCTTTAAACCGGCTGGTGCAGGTGCCGGCATAGCAGGTGTTGACTGAATATTCTGTGGATTTGCAGCCGGTACCGGAGTTCCATCTGAATTCACCAAAGGTGCTCCAACAGCAAGATCACAACGATGACCCGGCTGACCATGAGCAGGATTAATTCTTGGATTTTCACTACTACCCTGCTCAGGCATGGGTGGAATACCCTGTGTTGAAATGGCAGGTTTCGCTGCTTCATTCCGCTGATCCATCATGACGGCGATTACAGTTGCACCCGCAAGGATTATTCCTCCAATTATAACGATAGTCTTCATTCTCTTCTATATTATCCGGCATAAAATCTTTTAGAAAGGTGCCGGTCATGTATGAATTACAAAATTACTAATAATTTAACGTGAGTTCGACTTATAAATATTAAATAATCAATGTTTAACCACGTTTGTGAATTGTATTATGCATAAAATGAGACATAGTTTTTAGATTCAAACAGATTGAAGCAAAGCTTCAAGGCTATCTTTATCTATAAAAAACTCAGACCTATGAACTGCTATGATTCCCTGCCTGCGGTAGGCAGGTATGTGGTTTTTTAAATGTTATGTCGGGTTCACGTTAATTTAAACAATAAGCCTTTGCCGGTCATTAAATTCCATTTATTAGCTTAGCAGAATAGAGCATTACACTTGAGATATTTTGTCCATATTGGCTATAAGGGTACCCATTATTTCGGCTGGCAGAGGCAGCCCGAAAAGCTGAGTGTTCAGGAAGTTCTGGAGAAAAGTCTCAGCCGGATCTTTAAACAAAACATTACCATTCACGGCTGTGGCCGCACGGATGCCGGGGTTCATGCAAGCCAGTACTTTTTTCACATGGATATAGAAAAGAGCTGGAACTTCGACCTGTTTTTCCGTCTAAACCGGATCCTGCCTGATGATATTGCACTCTTCGATATTATCCCGATGGAAGCCCAGCCACATGCCCGCTTTGATGCCATCCAACGGGTATATGATTTCTTTATCCATACCTATAAAGATCCCTTCCTGAGCCAAAGCAGCTCCCTTTACCTGAGGCAAAGCTTCGATCTCAGTCAGATGAAGAAAGCAGTTGCCCTCCTTCCGAAATATGAGGATTACCGCGCATTTTGTAAGTCGCCCGATAAGAATGAGCATACGATCTGTCATGTTTCTGCCGCCAGTCTGTACACGAACAGTCAGGGCGACAGAATTCGCTTCCGGATTTCCTCCAACCGTTTTCTGGGACGGATGATCCGCATCCTGGCACGTAAACTAATTGAAATAGGTGATGGTAAGTTAAGCGTGGATGAATTTGAAAATCACCTGATCACCAAAAATATCCCATCAACAATATTGCCGGCCCATCCGCAGGGACTTTTTCTCTCGAAGGTTAGCTATCCCTTTCTTGACCTCGAGCCAAAAGCAAAATTCTGGGGTTCGGTGGAGGATTCCTATTGGAATCAAGTTTAAAGCAGAAATGTGAAAGCAGAAGATAAAAGCAGAAAGATGAAAGCGGAAAGATGAAAGCGAAAAGGTGAAAGCGAAAAGGCAATTTTTCTAAATAGTTCATTTTGTGTCCATTAGGAATTTTCAGGGCTTATTTGCATATTTAAAATGCAATAATTCAACGAATAATGATAAATCCTATTCATCCCTGTTTATGGTTTGATGGTCAGGCAAAAGAAGCAGCCAGTTTATATTGTTCTCTTTTTAAAAACTCACGGATAATTGATGATACCCCCATAGTTGTAACATTCGAATTGAATGGAAATAAATTTATGGGACTGAATGGCGGTCCTAAATTTAAGATCAATCCATCCATTTCGGTTTTTGTGCTTTGTGAATCCGAAGAAGAAACAAATACCCTTTGGGAAAAATTAATTGAGGGAGGTAAAGCCTTGATCCCAATCGGGAAGTACGACTGGAGCGAACGTTATGGCTGGCTTCAGGATCGCTTCGGACTGACCTGGCAGATCTCCCTGAACGGCGATGCTCCCATCCGGCAAAAAATACGATCCTGTATGTTATTTACAGGCAGCCGGTTCGGAATGGCAGAAAAAGCATTAAAGTTCTATACCTCTGTTTTTGAGCATTCATCTACAGATCTGTTGATGCAATATCCTGAAGGAACTGAACATACCGGTAAAGTTTTGTACTCAGAGTTTAATCTGAATAAACAAAATCTGATTGCGATGGATGGACCGGGAGTTCATGATTATACCTTCAATGAAGGGGTGTCATTTGTTGTGGAATGCGAATCGCAAAAAGAAATTGACTATTACTGGGAGAGCCTGACAGCAGGCGGGCATGAAGGACAGTGCGGCTGGCTGAAAGATCAGTTTGGAGTATCCTGGCAAATTGTACCCGCCATTTTGGGTAAACTAATGACTGACCCGGAAAAGGGACCCAGAGTAATGCAGGCCTTCCTGAAAATGAGAAAATTTGATATTGAAACGCTCCTGAAAGCCTGAAAATGTTAATTAACCCTTAATTGTTTTAAGATGGAAAATCCGGTATCCAGAAAGCAACAATCAGATAAGCTGATCTTTTGGGGAATCATGCTGTTTTTTTTAGGCTTGCTAAGTGCCTTGTTTATCCCGATGATGACAAACCCCAGAATGGGCCTGAGCACACATCTCGAAGGGATTATGAATGGAATCTTTCTGTGTGTGCTGGGATTGATCTGGAACAAATTGAATTTGGCAGAGCGATGGATCTACCTCGGTTTCTGGCTGGCCCTTTATGGCACATTCGCAAATTTCCTGGCTGTTTTAATTTCTGCAATAACCGGTGCAGGTAAATTAATGCCCATCGCCGGAGGAAAAGAAGGGGATCCTTATATCGAAATCATCGTTTCAACATTGCTCATCACCCTGACTGTTTCCATGCTCATTGTTTGTTTGATTGTATTAGCCGGATTATATCATGCGCAAAAAAGGGCAATAGATGAATGATTTATTTCCTTCCTGAAAAACCAGTGTCAGGCTAAGGCACGCATTCAGGCCAAATCCCGGCAGGCAGCTTCTTTTAACCAGTAATGACGTTTTATAATGCGATTGCTTTGTCATTGCGAGGCACGAAGCAATCTCGCTGATTATTAGATTATTATAGATTGCTTCCTGCCTCGCAATGACAGATAATCTAGACTTATTAATCCATCGTCAAAACCGCCCAAATTTTTACTCTCGCAAAGACGCTAAGACGCAAAGGATTTGAACATAAATCATTCCTTTCAGCTATTTTTTGGCGTCTTTGCGTCTTTGCGAGCCCATTTTTCTTTTCTTCTTTTAAGTGGCCTAAGCCTGAATCCCGCTATCACTTACAACGACCAAAAGAGCGAAGCCAACCACCCTGCCGCAATTCCCGAACACGACAAAAGAATTGTCATGTTCTCCTTAAGTGTTTTTTGTATTTAATTACTCGCAGTGACAGAAAATAGAGACTTATTAATCCTCCTTTAGAACTTCCCAAATTTTTACTCTCGCAAAGACGCTATGACGCAAAGGATTTGAACATAAATCATTCCTTTCAACTATTTTTTGGCGTCTTTGCGTCTTTGCGAGCCCATTTTTCTTTTCTTCTTTT
>CAZTRY010000014.1:18002-20775 GCA_964616525.1 uncultured Sphingobacterium sp.
GCGAGCCCATTTTTCTTTTCTTCTTTTTAGTGGCCTAGGCCTGAATCCCGCTATCACTTACAACGACCAAAAGAGCGAAGCCAACCACCCTGCCGCAATTCCCGAACACGACAAAAGAATTGTCATGTTCTCCTTAAGTGTTTTTTGTATTTAATTACTCGCAGTGACAGAAAATAGAGACTTATTAATCCTCCTTTAGAACTTCCCAAATTTTTACTCTCGCAAAGACGCTATGACGCAAAGGATTTGAACATAAATCATTCCTTTCAACTATTTTTTGGCGTCTTTGCGTCTTTGCGAGCCCATTTTTCTTTTCTTCTTTTTAGTGGCCTAGGCCTGAATCCCGCTATCGCTTATACCAACCAAAGGAGCGGAGCCAACTCAATACCTCTTATCCCATAAATTTATTTACCTCCGGCGAGGTCTATAAACGTATAAATCAATATCTTGTATCTAAAACTAAGTTCAAACCCAATGAAAAGAAGAGATTTTGTAAGATTAGGCAGCCTGATAGCCGCAACAGCTACCCAATTGGATGTATATGGCGGAGAAGCGCCACAACAAAGCACCGCGCTTGCAGGAAAAACCGTTGATTTTGTAAATGATGGCGTGCCATTGAGTCCGAAAGAGTATGGTGAGCTTTTAATGAAACTCGCCGACGAAGGAAAAATCAAAACCGACTTCTATTCAAACGGTGGAGTGGTTGAAGAACTGGAAAACAGATTTGCCAAACTGATGGGTAAAGAATCATCGGTGTTCATGCCAACAGGAACCCTGGCTAACCACATGGCCTTGCGCCGACTGGCAGGAAATAACCGCAGGGTAATTATACAGGAACAAAGCCATATTTACCAGGATACGGGCGATGGCTGCCAGACTCTGAGTGCGCTGAACCTAATTCCCCTCGGACTGAATACCACAGAAATGACTTTGGCGGAGATTGAAGAAGTGGTTGGTAAAACAGCCAAAGGCAGAGTGGCTTTAAAAGTGGGGGTTATTTGTATCGAGAGTCCGGTGCGCAGGCAGCAGGATACCCTGGTTCCTTTCGAAAATATGAAAGCCATTACCGATTATGCGAAATCCAATGATATTAAAACCCATTTAGACGGAGCCAGACTTTTTGTCCAGGCTGCCCATACCGGAATTGCGCCGGCAAGCTACGGAGCAATATTTGATACATCATTCACCTCCATCTGTAAATGTTTTAATGCTGCCAGCGGTGCTGTTCTGGCAGGTTCAAAAGAATTCACCCACAACCTTTTCCATGAACGCAGAATGTTCGGTGCCGGTATCCCGGCGGTATGGCCTTTTGCTGCAGTAGCCCTGCACTATGTGGATACCTGGATTGAAGAATATCAGAGTGCCTGGAAAAAAGCAGAGTATCTGTTTACCGAAATTCAGAAAGATGAACGCTGCAAAATTGTGAAATACAAAAATGGCTCACACATTGTGCACCTCGACCTGAAAAATATAGATAAAAAACGTTTTTCGGAAGCCCTTGCCAAGCGAAACATCCGCCTCTCTGCGCCGGACGCTACCGGCTTTAACTTAAAAGTAAACATCTCCATGAACCGCATGACTGCACAGGAAATTGCGGGTAGCTTTAAGGAAGCGATGAAGGAAGTGGGTTGAGATTAAGAAGAATTCAATAAAGTATGAGAAACATTCCACAATACAGCTGAATTGGGTTGGCTTGGGGAAGTTTTATCATCCTTATAAACAAGTTGGGCGTAATTATACCGAACCGCAGACAAGACATAACATAAAATAGAAAAATGAAAAAAATAATAGGATTAATTTTTATTTTTAGTTTGACATTTAGTTTAAATGCTCAAACAAATTTGACTTCAAAAGATAGCATAAATATTTTTTACGATAGTTTATTTTCAACTTTAAAATCAGATTATTTACATAAAGATGAAGTCAATTGGACAAGCATTGAAAATGAAACAAGGAGTAGTTTGAAAAAATTTTCTGATTTCAAAAGTGCTTTAAGTCAAACTACTATTTTATTTGACAAAATAAAAGGAACACATTGTCAACTATTTTATAAAGATAGCGTGTTCACAGCAACAACTAAACAACCAACTGAAAATGATTTTAGTGAGCAATGGATTAAAAAATATGTTACTAATCCCAGTTTTGAAGTTAAAGTTATTGATAAAAATTATGGATATATTTTGATACCGAGTTTAAATTTTGAAGACATAAGTTCAGAAAACATTCATAAGATAGCTCAACCTATGTATGACCAAATAACAGATGTAAAAACTAAAAACAAATTAAAAGGTTGGGTAATTGATTTACGATTTACAACGGGGGGAAATATTTATCCAGTGCTTTTAGCTTTGTATGATTTATTAGGCGACAATATAGTTTTTGGCGGACTCGATGTAAATAAAAAATTAACAGATTCTGTTAAACTCGACAATGGAAAATACTTAAATAATGGAAAAATTATTTCATACATAACACCCAAAGGCAAAAAAAATGACAAATCAAAAGTTGTTATTTTAACAGGTATTATGACAGCCAGTTTAGGAGAAATAACGGCAATATCATTTAAAGGTAGAAAAAATACACTTTTCATTGGAGAACCAACTTATGGATTTACAACAGGTAACGACAAACGAGATTTGCCTTTTGGTGCTTATATGGCAATGACTGTATCATATGACTGTGACAGAAATGGGAAATTTTATGATAAAATAATGCCAGACATTTTGCTTTCCAAACAAGACAATTTTGACAATTTACTTTTAGACAAAAACAT
>CAZTRY010000014.1:20785-54583 GCA_964616525.1 uncultured Sphingobacterium sp.
AAACATAATGGAAGCAATAAAATGGATGAATAAAAAATAACTACGCCCAACAGCAGTTTGGCAAAATGGCGGGTTTAGTGCTAAATTCAAGTTCAGTTTTTCAATTGAAATTTAGTGCAAAATTGAAGTTAAGTGCTTCGAAATCCGCCACTTCGCCAAGCTGCAAAACGTTATAGCTGATTCCCTAAAAATTTCCCGGTAATAACTTAATGATTACCAAAATTTGGTAACTTTACTGAAAATGTATAAATCATGGGAAGAAACACATCAATATCATTAGGTGCTCATTTCGAAAGCTTTGTGGAATCAACAGTTTCGAATGGTCGTTTCAATAACGCTAGTGAAGTGGTACGCGCAGGACTCCGACTTTTGGAAGAAGAAGAAAATCGTATCCTCGTTTTGCGTAATGCCATCCGTGAAGGTATTGAAAGCGGTCGCGCTATCGATTTTGAACCCAAAAAACATTTAGAAACTCTAAAGTCAAGAAAAAGAAATGGCTAAGTTCTACTTAACCAACAAAGCCGTTGAAGATTTAGGTGACATATGGAATTATACAGTTGATAATTGGTCTGAGAATCAAGCAGAACTTTATTATTCTTTACTCATCGATTCTTTCCAAGATTTAGCTCATAAACCGAAACTAGGAAAATCATACGAAGTAGTTGAAAAAAATGTTCTAGGTTTCAAAACTGGACAACATGTAATATTTTACAGGATCATAACCGAAAAGGAAATTGAAATTGTTAGAATTTTACATGGGATGGTGGATATGAAAAACCACCTATAACACGCATTTGGCAGCAATGGGTGTTTTGTACTAAATTGTAACATTGTTTTTAACTAAGTGATACTTGGTAGTGGCAAAATCCTACTTCTAATACCACACTGCGCCAAGCGCAAAACGTTATGGCTCATTGTAAAATGACAGACAACTAAATATGAAATTCGGCAAGACAATAAAAATATTCCTAATTGACGGAGACCCAAACGGTCGAATGAGTTGTGAACTTTCCAATTGGTCCGGAAAAGCTTATAAAATTCCAAGAATCAAAGTTAAAGACTGTTCAGACCGTGAAGATTTGACAACAAGTACAGGAGTTTATCTTTTATTCGGCAAAGACGATGAAGGGAAGGATCAAGTTTACATTGGAGAAGCAGAAACAATTCTAAAAAGACTTAATCAGCAATTGACTTCTAAAGACTTTTGGAACGAAACTATTGTTTTTATAAGCAAGGACGACAATCTGAATAAAGCTCATGTAAAGTATTTGGAAAACAGACTTCATGAAATAGCTAAATCAGCAAACAGATATAAAGTTGACAATTCCATCGTGCCAACACAATCTTCAATTTCCGAATCAGACAGAGCAGAAATGGAAGAATTTATAGAGTATATTAAACTTCTAGTAAACACATTAGGACACAAGGTTTTTGAAGAGAAAAGAGAATTTAAACCTAAACAAAAACAAGCGACATTCCTCATTAAAGCAGCACGTGGAGCAGACGGACAAGGAGAACCGACATCGGACGGGTTTGTAGTTTTCAAAGGTTCGAAAGCTGCTGCGACAATTGTAAACTCAATGACTTCAAACTTTATCACTTACAGACAAAAACTCATTGACGAAGGTGCACTTGTTGACAGGGGAGATTTTTTTGAATTCACAGATGATTATATTTTTAGCAGTCCTTCGACAGCCGCAGTAATGGTAATGGGACGAAATGCAAACGGGTTGACAGAATGGAAATCTAAAGACGGAAAAACATTAAAGGACTTTGAAACGAATGAAAAAACAACGAAGCCATAACAGCACCTACACAAAAATGGCGGTTTAGTGGTTAAATGAAGCTTTGTGCTTCGTATCAAGTTCAGTTGTAGCAGACAGTTTAGTCCTTAGAAATCCGCTTCTTCGCCAAGCGCCAAAACGTTTGCGTTAATTTTAGAAAAACAACACAATGAACTACAACGATAAAAAATTCAGACCGATTAGAAATACTGAAAACGGAGAAACTTCAAATGAAACCCTTTTTCATTACAAGCAAGTAGGAAATCTTCTTACTTCTGAATATTTAGGAGGAAAAATTAAATATGGACATCTAATAGGTTTGGTTGACAATTTAGGAAATATAGAAATGCGTTATCACCAAGTAAATGACAAAAACGAATTGATGACAGGAATTTGTATCTCAAAGCCAGAAATTCTAGAAAATGGGAAAATTCGTCTTCACGAAAATTGGGAATGGACATCAGGAGACAAATCATCAGGAAGCTCAATAATTGAAGAACAATAAAGCCAACGAACAACATCGGCTTGGCAATATGGCGGCTGAAGTGCCTACTTCAACATTTGTGTAAACCTATTTTAGGACAAAACAGGCAGTAATTATATTGAACTTTTGTGCTAAAAATCCGCCACAACGCCAAGCTACAAACCCTTAAGCATCATCCTCCTATTCCACCAGTCTAAATTATTTTTTTTTGCTCAAGGAAAGATAAGAAGTGCGAAATTTGGGTATAAATTGCAAATCATACAGCATTGAATTGCAAAACATAAAAAACATGTGTCAGAGCTCAAAGGAACTTATTTTTGATTAAATAAAACATGAAACAACTAATACTCATTCTGATTGTATTTCTCAATTTTACAGCTGCTTACAGTCAAAAGCTGATCATTTTTGAAAAGAGTTTATATAAAACTGGGCTTAAAGATTCAAATGGAAAAGTAATAGTTAAGCCAACATACACAGACATTCATGATAATGGAACGCATTTCGTTCTGAGGGATCATAAAACTGGGAGTATAGTCATGTCCTACGAAGGGAAAATTCTTATCCCACTTAAGTACCAGGAATTAAAAATCGCGCCAAATAATAAATACTACATCGCTACAGGCTTTAATTACGAATATGGAGGATTGGTAAAAGGCTACATAGATTTAAATGGAAATGAAGTCATACCTGTAAAATATACCGAAATCGATGATTATTACAGTCAGAAATATTTAATTGTTAGAAATAAAAATAAATTGTACGGGGTTGTATCCACAGGTGATAAAGAATACCAAATTAGCAATGCCAGGGAAATAATACCGCCTACTCACATGTATTTAGTACAAAAGACTTTATCAGACGGCCGGGAAGCGTTTAGAGTAGAAGACATACATAATAGAATAGCAGTATTTGACGGTGAAGGGAAAATGGTAACTGATTTTGTGAACTGGAGAGTTGGACTTCAATTAAATATACGTACAGGTGGAATCATTTCTACGGAAACACTAAAAGTAGAAGATAATGCTACAAAAAAAAGTGGATTAGCAGATCCTTTTTTGAAACTCTACCTTCCTTTAGAATATGATTATATTGTAAACTTTAGACCGGACGAAAAAAATTATTATGTAATTGAAAAGGGAAGAAAGTGGGGAATGGTTGATAAGCATGGGAAAGTATTTTTAGAAACCATTTACGATAATATTTTTAATAACGAAGAGCATGCTGTAATACTTCTAAAACTTAATGGTAAATGGGGTATTAAGGA
The DNA here is from genome assembly GCA_964616525.1 of uncultured Sphingobacterium sp. Taxonomy (GTDB): domain Bacteria; phylum Bacteroidota; class Bacteroidia; order Sphingobacteriales; family Sphingobacteriaceae; genus Daejeonella. The sequence goes on from CAZTRY010000014.1 coordinate 24,318, forward strand.
TTTAAAAGGAAAACAATTGCAACCTTTTGTTTATGACGATGTAAAGAATTGCAAGGGGTACTATGTAGATGTCTATAAAGATAATAAGTGGAGCACCATTGATGCTTACACAGGCAAAGCACAAACCAATAATGAAGCATACCAGACTACCGCAGATTTATTTTTGCCTCTGCAAAAAAAGATCAGTACCGCGATTGAGGACTTTTCAGAAAAGCATTACACCATCAGAAATACAAAATTCACTACTGAATATGAACTTCAAAAAAGATACACCGAATTAGTAAATACCAAAGTAGTAGATATAAAAGCAGATATTCAAAAAGCAAGAGGTTATTTAACCGAATTCTTATCCGTACATTCTACCATTGCTGCCAAAGAAAAAGATGAAATAAACAATGTAATCAAAGAACTAAGCAACACCTGGAATCTGTTAGATAAAGCAAAAAATTATAAGGATGTAATTTTTGTAACTCAAAAAGAAACTGTAGGCGGTGCAATAGATGAAGTATTAAAAAAATACTAGAATTAATACCAAAGTACATAACAGATAGCCTCAGATGTAGGTAAATCGCTTATATTTAATTATTGATACCCCTTTCTGAAAATTAATTGGGGGTTTTAGACGAACTGACCTTAGGTGAAAATTCTCAGAGATGCTTTATGAGCACAAATTTATCCTTATCCTATTGGGTGTAATGGTGTAACTAGTAAGCGCTTGATTTGGATGATTTAACGGGAATCCACCCCCTAACCCCCGCCAGCGTGGGACAGCGTGACGCCTAAAGACAATTCCTTATCCTGAAATGGATTGACCAGGAACGTATAGATCGAACAATACAACTGTTTTTGAGTAGTTTAACCAAAAAATGTGTCCACACGATAGGATAAAAACGAGAATATGTTTTTACCCGGAAACTATTGATTTTAAGTTTGGAAAACTGAAAATGAGAATTTCATTTACCTAAACTGATGATATATTTCTAAAAATCTTCTTATACTTCGTGCTTCTACAAAATTGAATAACTAATTTCATGTGTTGTAATTTTTGCTAGACCAACTGAAAAAAAGAATTACCAAAAATATCAGTCGAATTAATGAACTGTAGAAACTGTAATACCGAAGTAAATTCAAATTTTTGCCCAAACTGTGGTCAGCCAGCAAATCTCAAAAGGATTGATGGGCATTACATTATTCATGAAATAGAACATGTCCTGCATTTTGAACGCGGAATCCTGTATAGCATCAGAGAGCTATTAACAAATCCAGGCGAAAATGTTAGGAATTACCTTTCCGATAACAGAAGCAGGCTCGTAAAACCTATAATTTTTATCATTGTAACTTCTTTGATCTACACATTTATTAATCACTTGTTCCAATTTGAAGATGGATATGTAAAATATTTTGATGGCAAAAGATCAACGACTACTCAAATTTTTGAATGGATTCAAGGGCATTATGGATACGCCAATATAATTATGGGTGTTTTTATTGCATTATGGACAAAACTATTTTTCAAAAAACATCATTTCAACTTCTTCGAAATCCTCATTCTACTTTGTTTTGTAATGGGAATAGCAATGCTCATTTTTTCATTTTTTGGCATCATGCAAGGCTTCATTAACATAAAGCTAATGCAAGTTGCAAGCTTTTTTGGGTTTGTTTACATGACATGGGCGGTTGGAAATTTTTTTGGAAAGAAAAAAATCATCAACTATGTCAAAGCTTTATTTGCATATATTTTAGGTATGCTAACTTTTTTTATAATTGCAATATTGTCGGGATCATTAATTGACTTGCTAGCAAAACCATAAATTTTATGAAATGAAAGGGGGAATATCATTCGTTATTAATTGTAAAGTTTTTTGTTTGGATCGATATGGTTTAAGTACTTCGACCTTATCCCGGACTTAGATCATTTTAACTTATCATTTACACAGCATAATTTTTTCATCAGATCAGAATAGAAGAAAAATGGAGCAAAAAAAACAAGGAAAAACAGGAATTGCATTTGTAATTGGGCTTGCCGCAGGAATTATTTTATACAAGGTAATTGTTGATATTTTGTGGCCAATGTTTTTCAAATAAAATCATCGAAAATAAGAGTTTTTTCAAAACCCTTGAAATCTGCTGCTCCACAATAGCTTCGATTACGGCAAATCTTCTGCAGGAAAAACCATAAGCTGGCTCAGCGCTTCATTTTCACCCATAATAATATAGTTTCCATTCTCTGAAGTCGCCATGGATGCAATCTGAAATCCGCGCCAGTTAATCCCCTGTTCCAGTCCGGGTGTAATCATTCTGAACTCGGGATTACCCAGATCACGGAAGCCCCTTTCCGGATGATAACTAAAAAGGTGGGCATATCCTGGCGAAGCACCGGCAACACCATACAACATTCCATGCTTCCCGGGAGTCATAGCCATAATGCGGGGCATCATAATGGGTTTGCCAAGATTTACAACCGTTTGACTTATCGGATCAAGCCGAAATAATTGCCCATCGGCTGCATTACTTCCATAAATTGTGCCTTCGGGCATTTTGACCCAGGAATCAATGCGTCCCATTGTCTCCCGGCCCCAAACAAATGGAAGTTCATCTTTCAGAATTGAAAACGATTCGGTAGCAGGATCGAAAAAAAACAGTTTATTGATGGACCTGCTTCCATAAATGCGACCCTCCTGGTCGATAACCAGGGCACGACCCAGGTAATCTTCAGGTTTCAATGCAAAAGAGTGGTAGGTATCTAGATCATTTTTAGACGGGGCTGTTTGATCATATACTCTGGTTTTACCAGTTTTTAGGTTAAAGCTGAAGAATTTACCGGAGGGATGTACAATTCCGTATAATTCGTTTCTATCCGGATTCAGTGTCATCGCAAAAATCCCTTCACCGGGTACAGGTTCACCCAGGTCTTTCACATTAATCTGACCCTGAGGATTTACCTGAAGCTCAATTATATGTCCCCCAAGTCCTGATTCGGGCTGAGGCATGGTACCTGCATAAAAAATATTTGCGGTTTTTGCTCTGCAAAAACCGGTTCCGATACTTAACTGCCCTTTTACTACCTCGTCCAATTGTTTAATCGCAATGACTTTACGTTGCGTTAAAGAACTTGTGAAAAGCAGCGGCGACAATCCTTTTTCTGCGCTTGTACCACCTAAAACAAAATCACCCGAAACGGTAAGAGAGCTCATTGCGTTTTGATACATGGGCATCCGCAGTTCGTCGGTATTTTCAAGTGAGGCTTCTATGGCAAAACTACCCTTGGGATTAAAGAATGTATACTGTGCCTTCGCAATAACAGGTGCGAATAATAATGCAATAAGAGAATAAACAATTCGATTGTACATATTATTTCACCTCCTTATTAGGGTTAAATTTTATTAAAAAGGGTACACTGCCATTTTCACTTCTGTCGGGTCTTTTGCGGCCGGCAAAATACATGTTACCATCTTTGTCGCGTATATCAGAACCGGTCACTTCAGTCAAGCGCCCTATAGGAAAGTCTAAAAGAATATTTGCCTTGCGCTGCTCCGGGTCGAATTCAATCAGTACTGTTTTGTCCTTCCTCACATAATTACCGTGACCGCCAATGACATAATAGAGTTTACCATTCAGCCCTATATTTAAATTGGGTACATAAGGTTTCCACTCTTCCCCTTTGGCTGTTTCAAAAACACCACCCAGATCCTCCCATTTGCCTATCCCGGTTTCCTGTGGATAAAAGGCTACCAGTTTAGCACCATAGGTAACCAGGTAAATGGCTTTTTTATTCTGATCTTTGGCAAAAGCGGTTATTCCCGTTACAATCTTTCCACCCGGAGTACCCGGAAAGGCAGGTAAACTTTGTTTTGCAAAAACCAGCTTGCCCGTTGACTTCTCATATTTTACCAGACGTTGTCTCCAGTCTACATAATAACAATTGCCCCACCAGTCGGTAAACAGGACGCGGGGTACATGGGCACTTCCAAGCCGTCCTGCATCCTGCAACAGATTTTTTTGGGGATCATAAACAAGAAAGTGGGCCTGCGGATAGCTGATTCCATAAACAAGACCCGATTGCATATCCACTTCTACGTCCTTGATGCTTTCATATTGCATCCCCATTCCTAAATTGCTGAGTTGCCTGGTTTCCGGGTTCCACTTCATAAAAAAGCCTCCGGCATAACCATGTGGATGGTTCATCAGATACTCTTGTCTGGACTCGCCTCCATCGGTAGAAAAATAAATTTCCCCCTTAGGTCCGGCCACAATTTTAGAGTGCATCTTTCCCTGCCATTGAAATGGTCTCAGGTGTCCCAGATCACTGAGGAAGCCATTTAATCGGATCTGGTTTTGTGCCGGATCATATTCATAAAAGCCGACCTTATCGGCATGATTCGTTACCCCGACATACACCTTGTTATTAGCCGGATTATACCCAATAGAACCCCATGTGGAATGGGCTTCAGGAAAATCAGGGTAGGCAATAAAGCTAATATTCTGTTCCGAAAAGGATCTGTTCAGGGACGTATCCTGATAAGCATACAGGCTGTTAGTCTGGGCTATAAACAGCATTATGAAACAAACAATACGCATTTTTATAAGCTTAAATGATGAAAAGATTTTGAAGATATAGAAAAGTTATTGTTTTAAAAACCTTTTGAGTTGTTCTTATGCTGAGTGCGCGTTCCTTAATAATCTGATTTCAAAAAAAGAATAAAATATATTTTAATTTTCGACCCCAGACTAATTAACATTTTTCCTCCAATTATTCGCTATTTTTATTTTGTAAGTAGTGTGGTAAATTAGTCGGAGTTTCAAAATAAACAAGGATTTACAAAACAATTCTACCAACATGAAAAAATCTGCCTCTTACCTCCTCATCTTAATCCTTGGCCTTGCTGCCGGCATCTTTATCAGACAGAATGAAACAATTTGGAATGCTGTAAAAAAGCCTTTCGACAATTCGTTCACCGCCTTTGATGATACCCGTCAAACTACCTGGGATTCTGATTTCAAAGTTGTGGATGTAAAGTCAACTGTGGATCATGCTATACAAAAAGCATATTTCTATAAATCTAAATCCTCTGCACCTAAACCCTTAGTAGTGAGTCTGCATAGCTGGAGTGGCACTTACGAACAGAAAGATGGACTGGCAGAATTATCCAAAACTAAAGATCTGAACTATATTCATCCCGATTTCAGGGGGGTAAACTGGACAAAAGATGCCTGCTGCAGCGATCTAGCACTGTCTGATATTGATGATGCGATCGACTATGCAATCCAAAATTCAAATGTCGATTTGTCCAGAATATATGTCATCGGTTCCAGCGGTGGTGGTTATGCCACTTTGGCAACATTTATGAAATCAAAACATTTAATCAGACGCTTTTCTGCCTGGGTACCGATTTCAGATCTGCCTGCCTGGTATGCCGAAAGCAAAATCAAGGGTACAAAATATGCCGATGATATTTTGAAATGTACCAGTTCTATTGACAGCCTGAACATGGAAATTGCGGTAAAAAAATCACCTATTTACTGGAAAACCCCGGTAGAAAAGTTGAACACAACTGAATTTCAAATCTATGCCGGGGTTTATGATGGAATTCAGGGCAGTGTACCGATTACTCATTCCATTAATTTTTACAATAAAATATTAAAGGATAAGCTGGTAGCTGATAGTTCCCTGTATGTAAGTGATTCTGAAAAACTCCAATTACTGGAATTCAGAAAAGCCCTTGGCGATTTCGGAAGTATTGCAGACAGAAAAGTATTTCTGAAAAAACAATCGGGCAATTTAGGACTGACCATTTTTGAAGGAAATCATGAAATGCTGACCGAATACGCATTTAATGAACTGGTAAGAGAGTAGGCAGATTAAATTATGACTGATTTATAAAAAGATGTTTTTACATTTTTTACACAATTAACTATCAATATTCCAATATCTTCGGTGTTTAAAAAATTAAACTAACCCTGTCATCATGAAGAAAATATCTATCCTGCTTACTGCAATATTATGCAGCTTAATTTCCCTGAATGCTGTTGCTCAGCTTAAAATGCCACAATCGAGCAGCTCTCAAACCCTTATCCAGGAATTCGGACTTGGAAAAGTAACAGTAAAATATTCCCGTCCCAATATCAAGGGAAGAAGTATTTCGGCTGACCTGGCGCCTTATGGCGAAGTTTGGCGCACAGGGGCAAACGATGCTACAGTCATCAGCTTTACAGATGCAGTTACACTTGAAGGCAATGTTGTTGCTCCCGGAGAATATGCATTATTTACAATCCCCGGTAAAGATGAGTGGACCATCATTCTGAATAAGGAAACCAAACAATGGGGTGCTTACAGTTACAAACAGTCAGAAGATGTGCTACGTTTTAAAGTTAAAACGGCCAAATTGAAGGAGAAAGCAGAAACCTTCACAATCACCTTTAGCAATGTGACTACCTCAACTGCAAGTCTTGACTTAAACTGGGGCAATATCAGAGTCCCGGTAAATATGACAACAGATGTTGATTCCAAAGTAATGGCCGGAATTGATGAGGCCATGAAAGGCGATAAAAAGCCATATTATCCGGCAGCAGTTTATTATTTTGAAAATGGTAAAGATTTATCCAAAGCATTAGAATGGATCAGCATAGCAGAAGCCGGAGACCAGAAAGCACCCTGGTTCAAATACCAGAAAGCACGTATTCAGTTAAAAATGGGAGATAAAGCCGGTGCAGCGCAAACTGCCAAAGCCGGAATTGAGGCAGCTAAAGCAATGAACAATGCTGAATACATCCGCCTGAATGGAAAGATTCTGGCTGATGCAGGTGGCCGATAGTCGATTATTTTAGCATTTTTTAATATAAAGCCTTCTTATTGAAGGCTTTATATTTAACGACTTTAAGTCTTATACTTGAATAAATCAGGTTTAAACTTACTGTCTGAAGTTTTTGAACCCGATTATAGCGGATACCGGCCCGCGCCTAAGGCTTTGTGTGCGTATGAGCAATAAGCGGGATTACCCTTAATAAAAGCACAATAGCAGGTTTCCAAAAGATAAAAACCATACAATCATTTATAACTAAATCATTCGTTATAATTCTATTGAACAATTATTTAAGCTAATTATTATTTGTTAAACTAATTTTTAGAATTATGAAATGGGCTTTCGCAATACAACGCAAGATCCGGCTGGCCATCGTGCTTGCTATCATGATGCTCTTTATCATCTTATTTAGTTTGATGGAGTCGTACAATGTGAGCGCAATCTCTAAATCATTTAACTCGATTTATGAAGACAGGCTTATACCTGCGGTTGATCTCTATGCTATTTCAGACCATATTCATACCAAGCGCAATAAACTGGTAACTTTCCTCTTTACCGGAAAAATCAGCCGGGAGGAAATTAGTCATGCGCTGAACACTTCAAATCAACAATTAGATTCACTGATTAGTAAGTATGAGAATACTTATCTGGTTAAGGCAGAAACTAACCACCTTCAAAATCTCAAAAAAAACCTTAAAACTTTTGAAAGGGATGAATTACTGCTGATCAATGCCGCCGCAGAGGATAAAGAGCTGGCAAAAACACTTTATCTGAATACTACGGTACAACTTTATGATGAACTGGATAAGGATCTGATCGAACTGACAAGGGTTCAATCTGAAATAGGTAAAGAATTGCTTGCTGAATCAGTCAAGAGCCAGTTGAGTTCCGACTTTATTTCCAGACTGCAGATTATCATTGCAATTATTCTGGGACTGATCATTATGATCCTGATTCTTACCGACAAACAGGTGGTACTTAAGCAGGAGAAATTTAACTTAAATTGATGGATGGCCCCGGGAAAGTGTTTTAAGGTTCCTTGCTTATATGAGCACTTAATACCTCACAACGTGCCCGGCCTCTTCAATGGCTCTGATGATTTCAACCTTTAGCAGGGTATCAGGGCAGGTAACCTCTGCTCTTCCTCTTTCAGTAATGATGTTGATGATTCCCAGTTTTTTGATGGAGTCAGACACCGCCTGCTGATTGTGCATGCGGGTCATGGTTGGAATTTCAAATAATACTGTTTTCATTTTTAAAATAATTAAAGGCAATTAGATCTAAGACGTTGCACATCAGTCAAGTGCTACTTCCGGATGAATAAATTGATTAGATTTTATTCAATTCGCTTATTTCATCTGCAGAGATCGAGATATCATCCCATGAGCGTGCAGGAACCGGTACCAGAGCAAACTTTGCTTTGATAAGACCCAGACTTTCAGGCACTTCACCTGTAACAGTCTCATCCCAAACCTTTGCCGGAACAGGTACATAAAACGTTCTGTAATCATTGATCAGGTTTTCAGGAGCTTCTGCATCAGGATTTTCCCAAACAAATTCAGCAACCGGTACCAAAGCCGATTTAGCTTTTACAAATTTTAGGTTCTCAGGAACTTCTAAATCATTTGCTGTCCAGTCGCGCGGCGATACCGGAACATAAGAATGCATGCATTTTGTGGAGTGATCGTCCATGTGTTTAACTTTTGAGAACGATTCAGTATTCAGAAAAAGGATAAATAATGCGATGATTGTGTTTAGTATTGTTTTCATAATATTTTCGTTTTTTTTCTTCAAATGTATAGCGGATTTCAGGGCCTGCATACAGGAATTAGGCAGGTAAGGCTGAGAACTCGGTGAAAAAGGTGAAAATATCGGTGAAAACGGAAATCGGTATTTTTGCAGTTGAATTGGAAATAGGGAATAGGAAATCGATAACGAGGAATCCGTAATTCGTAATTGATAACTCGTAATTGGAAATGGGTAGTGGGAATTCCGGGGATTTAGGAAAGCAATTTCTGACGAAGTAAGAATTCAAGCTGATCATTGGAAACAGCCAGTTTACTGTTCATTTCCTTGATCTCTTTATTTGCCTGATATACTTCAAACGCCTTTTTTATCGTTTCATTAAGCTCCTGTTCGCTCCAGGGCTTACTGAGATAATGGTAGATTTTACCTTTATTTACCGCATCAATAACCGCATTCATGTCGGCATATCCGGTAAGGAGGATTCGAACAGGATCGGGGTACTTTTCAATAATCTTTTCCAGGAATTCAATTCCTGTCATATTGGGCATACGCTGATCTGTAATGATAATCTCAACCGGTTTGGTCTCTAAAATTTTAATTGCAGCATCTGCACTGGAAGCAATCAATACATTATATTTAAGGCGGAAAGTAGCCTTGAAAGAAACAAGGTTATTTTCTTCGTCATCAACATATAGTATATCGATCTTTTTATCAGACATTTGTTACAACATTAAAATTTTAGCAAAAATAAGTATAAATAATAAAAAGCCTACCATTTATCAGGTAAATTATACTTAGTAACATTTTTTTATTGAAATTATCAAATACGAATACAGGCATCCTTCCGAAGGATAATGCTGAATATACCATCTAAAAATGGAAATAGAATTTAACAATGGCAATCCGGTAGTCAGATTAAGAGCCTTCAGGGCAATTGATGATCGCAGATCATGTGAGTTATTTGTAGAGGGGCATAAACGGGTTTTAACGAGCATTGGAGTTGAAAAAGTAACCTCATCCAATAACGAATGGATGGATAATCCCGCAGCATTCGTCATGATTGTGGAATCGCTGGATAAGCAAAATGTGTACGGAGGTGCCCGGATACACGTGGCAGGGGGGTCTGAACCGCTTCCTATTGAGCAAGCTACAGGTGCACTCGATCCTTCCATTTATGATCTGGTATGGCAGTATGCCCAGAAAGGTACAGGAGAGGGTTGCGGACTATGGAATTCAAGGGAGATTGCCGGTTACGGTATTGGAAGTATATTTCTGACCAGAGTTGGGGTTGCCATGTCAAGGCAAATAGGTCTGGATTCATTATTTGGCCTCTGCGCCCCATATACTGTAAAGATGGCTCAGAGTGTGGGTTATGAAATTGAATATGGAATAGGAAACAATGGCACTTTTTATTACCCAAAACTCGATCTTGTTGCTACTGTATTAATTCTGAGAGATCTGGAGAACCTGAGTGCAGCTGATGATCAGAACAAAGAAGCCATCATATCCCTGCGTGAAAATCTAAAATGTGTACGTATTGAAGAGCTCCGGAATAAAAAAATTGAAATCCACTACGATATCGAAATACCCAATATGGATAAATGGGATTTACAGGCAACCATTGCCAATGCTAAGAAATTGACTTCTACCAAGAGCATTGACGAACGAAACATTAATTTACTGTAGAACTGATTATAAAATTCACCAGTATCCGGTAATTTGGTACATTAAACATGAATACATTAACCTAATTTAACCTATGAGTACCAGGCTTTCTGAGCTGATAAAAGCATCCGGACAGATGCAGCTTGTTTATAAACCCATATTCCTCAGGATTACAGACCCATCAGAAAAAATTGCCCTCGATCAGTTGATTGAGAACCAGGTTTCATTTTTTCATGATGAGATCTATAGCCAGTTGCAGGAACTGGTAAAAATGAAAAATCCGGCTGTCCGCATAAAGCCTGAAGAATATCCTGAACTGATTCAAAAACATCTGGGAGGCCGCGATATTCATTCTTATGGGGTATGGGTTTATTATCCCTGGAGCAGGCGTTTGGTACATATGCTGGATGAGGAAGAATTTATTAAGGTCCGTAGCAACCGGAACCAGTATAAAATTACCCTAAAAGAGCAGGAGATCCTAAATACCAAACGCATTGGTATCATTGGTCTTTCTGTGGGTCAGTCCATTGCCTTAACTCTGGCCATGGAACGTGGTTTTGGAGAACTCCGCCTCACCGATTTCGACATGCTTGAATTAAGCAATCTCAACCGGATCCGCTCGGGGGTACACAATCTTGGAATACCAAAAGTGGTGATTACAGCCCGGGAAATCGCAGAAATGGATCCCTTCCTCAAAGTGGTTTGCTTCTTTAATGGGTTGAATGAAGAAAACATGGATAGTTTCTTTACAGATAATGGGAAATTAGACCTTTTGGTTGATGAATGTGATGGACTTGACATAAAAATACTCGCCCGCTTCAAGGCGAGAGAACTCCGGATTCCGGTAATTATGGATACCAGCGACCGTGGTATGCTTGATGTAGAGCGTTATGATCTGGAACCAAACCGACCATTACTGCATGGAACTATTGAAAATGTAGATCCGCAAAACATTAAAAATTTAAGTACCGAAGATAAAATACCAGTCATGCTGCAGATGCTGGGGGTAGAAAACATTTCCCTCAGAGCTAAAGTATCCATGATTGAGGTTGAACAAACGATCAATACCTGGCCTCAGCTTGCCAGTTCAGTTGCCCTTGGAGGAGCCGTGGGAGCAGATGTCAGCCGGCGGATTCTGCTGGATCAGTATCATGATTCAGGTCGCTATTATATCGATCTGGAAGAACTCATTGCCGATAAAGAAAACCATTCTGAAGATAAACCGGTAACAAGACTGAATCCGTTCAAGCCATTAACGATTGAAGATCTTAAAAAGATTTCATCCCGAGTGCTTCCGGCTTCAATGCCTGATGATATTGAACCTGATAAAGAAAGTATCAGCAGCATGGTTGCAGCGGCGGCAACGGCTCCCTCAACAGGAAACGACCAACCCTGGAAATGGTATTATAAAAATGGTACTTTGTTTCTTTTTCACGATGAATTCAGGTCTCATTCATTCGGTGATTTTCAGAAAACAGCTTCTTTCATCACTTTTGGTGCGGCCTATGAAAACCTGTATGTACATGCCTTAAGCCTGGGAATTGAACCTTATTATTCATTCTTTCCCGACAGTTCTACAGAAAAACTGGTTGCCAGCATCAGATTCAGGAAGTTAAATCCAAACCCTCTCAGCGAGCTTCTGAAACCGCTGGATAAAGCGATATTCAAACGCCATACTAACAGGGTTATGGCCCCGAAAGCCGAAATATCAGATGATATTTATAAGAGACTGGCAATATTGGCCGAATCTGTACCGGGTGCAAAAGTCAGGTTCATCACAGAGGAAAACGATATGAGGAGTATGGCCAGGATTATCGGAGCCTGCGACCGGATGCGCCTGCTTCATCCTGAGGGACATTATGACTTTGTTCATCGCGAAATGCGCTGGACACCGGAAGATGCAGAAAAAACACTTACCGGTATAGATATCCGGACACTGGAGCTTGGAAATTCATTGATGGCAGCGATGGGCGTGATCAAAAGTGAAAAAGTAATCAATGCCGTCAAGCAGTTTGGAGGGGGCAATGCACTTGGAATGCTTGCAATGCGGACAGTATCAACAGCTTCGGCACTTTGCATGATCAGCATCCCGGGATATGAACTGAAAAATTTCTTTGAAGGCGGACGTTCTATGGAAAGATTCTGGCTTGAGGCTACAAACCTGAACCTGGCTATTCATCCGGTAATTTCTCCGCTCTACCTTTTTTCACGTATTTTGCATGGCAATGGTGAAGGGCTTGATGAAAAAAATATCAAAGAGCTTCAGTATTTAAGAGAGGCTTTTAATAAAATTGCCGGCACAGGAAAAAATGATGCGGAAGTATTTCTTACTAAGATAGCCATAGCAAAAGAGCCTGTTTTAAAAGCTCACCGCTTACCTGTTAAAGATATTCTGAATTTTGAGGAATAGTTCTATGAACAATGGATTTTTCAGCTTTGAAATGTTAAGAATGAAGAGGTTTTATTGGATCCTGATTATTTTGCCACTGTTCTGTTCAGTTCTGGCTTATGCCCAGGCACCTGTCATTTTTAAGGGTGGGAACCTGGTTATTGGTAATCAAGTTGCCATTTTAGAAGACCCAACAAATAGCCTGAGCATAAAAGAAGTTGTCGATTCAGATGCTTTTGTACCCTCAGATGTGCCAATTCCTAACCTTCAGTTAAGCAAGTCAGATTTCTGGATCAGGTTCAGCATAAAAAATGAAAGCGATTTGGAGCAAATCTTACTGGCACTCGAATATCCCATGCTTAGTACCTGTGAGTTCTATTCAATGGAGGATGGACATGTACAGAAATTGAGCTATGATGAGGCATTCTCTAAAAGGAAATATAAACACCAGAACTTCATTTTCGACATTAATCATGCTAAAGGAACTACTTCCGTTTATTACCTGAGGGTAAAAAGTTCAGAGCAGATGGTACTTCCGCTAATTATTGGTTCGGAAAAAACCATCATGGAGAAACTGGTTACAAATGACCTGGCCTGGGGAATTTTCATCGGTCTGATTTTGGTCATGGTGGTATATAATTTCTTTATCTGGCTTTCGGTAAAGGACTCCAGCTATTTTTATTATGTATTTTACAGTTTATTTGTCGGGCTCACACAGGTTACACTCAGCGGGTACACCTATCGATTCATCTTAACTGATTCCCCCGGATTAAACCATCTCAGCATCATTCTGTTCGCAGGACTCGCGGGAGTGACAGGAAATCTGTTTATGATGCACTTCCTGCAAACCAGGGAGAATACACCCAGGCTTCATAAAGCTACCTATGTTTCGATATTTATTTATAGCTCGGCAATAGTATTACGATTACTAGGTTATGACCAGGCCAGCTACAGGGCAATCGATATTGCAGCAGTAACCACTGTACTGCTTACTTTCACTGTAACTATTTCCCTTTCATTAAAAGGATACCGTCCGGCAATTTTATTCCTGCTCGCTTTCAGTCTTTTCTTTACGGGCTTACTATTATTTGTACTTCGAAATATTGGAGTGGTTCCTTACAATGACTTTAGTAATTATACCAAAGAAGGTGGTATTGCATTAAATGTGGTTGTATTGGCATTTGCACTTGCCGACAAGATTAACACCTTTAAACGTGAAAAGGAAAGATCACAGGAAGAAACATTATTGGCATTGAAGGAAAATGAACGGATTATCCGGGAGCAAAATGTAATTCTTGAAACCAAGGTAAATGAGCGTACACAGGAACTCAGTCAGGCGAATTCAGACCTTAGCCAGACACTCATAGACCTGAAAGAAGCGGAAGGACAGTTGGTTGAGGCAGAAAAGATGGCATCACTCGGACAGTTGACAGCAGGTATTGCTCATGAAATCAATAATCCTATTAACTTCGTTACATCAAATATCACTCCTCTTAACCGTGATGTTGATATATTAATCAACTTTATTGAAGAGATGGAAAAGATAGGTCTATCCAATCTGTCTGTAGATGAAAAGAAAAAGCAGATTGAGGATCAAAAAGAGGAACTTGATTATGATTATTTAAAACTGGAAATATCACAACTCCTTAAAGGAATACATGAAGGGGCTTCCAGAACTTCTGAAATTGTAAAAGGATTGAGGGTTTTCTCCCGTTTGGATGAGGACGATTTGAAAAAAGCCAATATAAATGACGGGCTTGACTCAACCTTAATTGTTATAAATAACTTATTGAGTAACAAAATTAAACTGGAAAAAGTATACAGTGATATTCCAATGATTGAATGTTACCCCGGTAAACTTAATCAGGTATTTCTGAATATTATTTCAAATGCTATTTATGCAATTGATAAGAAGTTTGGCGATGAACAGGGTGGTATTTTGAAAATAAGTACCAGCAATAATGATAAAAGCATATTCGTTAAAATAGAGGATAATGGTATTGGAATGGATGAGATCACAAAGAAAAAGATCTTTGAACCATTTTTTACTACAAAAGATGTAGGCGAAGGAACTGGTCTTGGAATGTCGATAGCATATAATACAATCAAAAGACACCAGGGAGAAATTCAGGTTAACAGTACTCCGGGCCTTGGAACAGAATTTATTCTGGAATTACCAATAATTCTAGATCTTACGGCAGAAATTTAAGTGGAAAAACAGGAAAAAATAAAAATTCTTTATGTTGATGATGAAATCAACAACCTGACTGGTTTTAAGGCATCATTCAGGATGAATTATAACATCATGATTGCCGTGAATGCAACCGACGCGCTGCAACATTTGAGCTCTCATCCGGATATCAGGGTTATCTTTTGCGATCAGCGAATGCCCGGAAAAACCGGCGTTCAGTTCTTCGAAGAGATCAGAAGCCGATATCCCAAACCTATCAGGATACTTTTAACCGGTTATACTGACATCGATTCTGTAATCGACTCCATAAACCTGGGTAATGTCTTCAGATATGTAAAAAAACCCTGGGCTGATGATGATATACTTGCTGCTATCAATGAAGCCAATAAATTTTATGTCTCTAACTCACTGCTCGCAGTAAAGAACGAAGAATTGCAACGGGCTTATAATGAGCTTGATAAATTTTCATACAGTGTAACCCATGATATGAGGGGGCCACTGTTGAGTGTTCTTGGGGCTATTGAAGCGGCTCAGCATATGGATGATATTACCGAGATCAGAAAAATGCTGATGATGATGAAGGATTCCGTCAGAAACCTGGATGACTTTATCCAAAGTATTCATGATTATTATAATCTCAACAGAGGTGAGCTTGAAATTAAAGAGATCGATTTCAATGAGTTGGTTGAAGAGCAAATCAAAATCTTTAATTTTACTTACCTCATGAGTGATGTCACATTTAACACCAATATTATACAAAAAGAAACGTTCAGAGGTGATGTCTTATCCGTTAAACTAATTCTGAATAATCTTTTATCCAATGCTTTTAAATATCAGAGAAAAGATAACAAGAATAAAACCGTTGATCTGAACATCCTGGTTGAAAATGGTTATGCTGCAATTGATGTTATTGATAATGGTGTAGGTATAGCTGAAAATTACCTTGGCGACATTTTTAATATGTTCTTTAGAGCAAGTACACAAGATGTTGGTTCAGGATTTGGTTTATATAATGTAAAAGCGGCAGTCACTAAATTAAATGGAAAAATTACCGTAGATTCAGAAATAAATAAGGGAACACATTTTAAGGTTCTGGTTCAAAATAAATGAGATGTCTGCTCAGATTCCAAACTTTATAATAATAGATGACAGCCGGCTAGACTGTTTTATAGCCGAAAAGATCATTCAGAATTCTGGTACTTATTCCAGTGTAAAGTCCTATATGGAAGCCACAGAGGCTTATGAAGCCATAAAAAGCGGACTTATTGGAGATGATTCTATCCTTACTATTATCATTCTGGATATTCAAATGCCTGTAATGAATGGTTTTCAATTCGTGGAATTATTTGAACAGCTCCCTCAAGAGATTCAGTCAAAATTTGCGATTTTCTTGTTCAGCTCTTCCATCAATGAGAATGATAAGAACAGACTTGAAAATTATCCTTCTATTATTCGATTCTATAGTAAGCCCATTTCTAAAGACACTGTCGCTCAAATGATTGAGCAGATCTGAAAATTGGATTAATTATCGCGAGTTCGATATTTAAATATCTAAAGATTGAAATTTAACCACATAGATTGACTTATATAATGCTTTATAGAAACATCGATTGAAGCGAAGCTTCAAGGCTATCTGTGTCTAAAATGATGGTTAGTAGCTATAAAATGCTATGTTTCCCTGCCTGCGGTAGGCAGGTATGTGGTTTTTAAATATTTTGTCGGGCTCACCTTAATTAGTGTGTCCTATCCTATTTTAAGCCCAGCACACTAAGTCCCTGCTCAAAAATAATATCTACAGGAATTCCCTTTTTACTCAGCCTGTCGAGATCTGATTGGAGATCATTGTGAATAAATGCCATTTCCTTCTGAACCTTTTCAACAGCAGCCTTATCTCCATTACCCTGGAGCATCAGGATTTCCCTGCTCAGATCATTCATGGCTTGTTCAAATTTCTCAAAATTCACTTTATAGCGGCCCTCTGCAGTTCTTTCAAAGGCCCCCTTATTATTGAAGAAATTAAAGCAAAGCATATTGGCCTTCCCATGAGCTTCACCGGCACCAAATCGAACCGAACGCAATATACCCGCCATGAAAGTGGTATAATAATCTTTAATATCCCCTTCAAGCTCACCCTTCTTCAGTAAAGAGCTTACCATATAAAGTCCCAGAATATCTGCTTTCCCCTCTTCAAGCCAGGAATACTGCTCCTGCAATGCCTCCCGCACAAAGCCCTTGCCATTGATAGTAGATTTAATTCCCAAACCGTGAGCAACCTCATGGAACATTACATTGGCAAAAAAAGCATCAAAACTAAGGTGACTTTGCTGACTTTCATCAATTAGTTCAGACGCTATAGGCAGCATAATCTTATCAAACTTCGCCCGCATCGCATTCTTTAATTGTGAACGCCTGGTCCCCTTTTTCTGCTGGATCATTTCATCATTCGGCAGGTTAACCGCAATAGTCTTTCCTCCCGAATTACCATCACCTGCATAATATACCACATCAAATGCTGCAAGCTGGGAAGAGGTTCCCGGTGATTCCTTTTTATACGCCGCATCAACCGGAAGTCCTCTTTGAAGTTCCGGCAGCATGGCTACATATTTTTCAAGACGTTTGCTCCACTCCTTATCCTTTACGAGAACATAACTCTCGAAAGCAGCACGCGCATTGAACAATCCATCTTCATAATTCTCAATCGGGCCAATGATGATATCAAGTCCGCTATTGGCCATATCCATCCAGGCAAAATCACTGGGTGTATAGTTATCAGTAAGAAAAGCCTCTGCTCTTAAAGTGAGATATTTTTTGAGCTGTTCCTCCTCGCTAATCTGTGCCGCCTGTAACAGCAAATCAGCAGCCTTTTTAAGTTCATCCTTAAAAAATATACTGTACGGAATGGAAATCAGTTTACCTGACTCGTTTCTGCGTATCATTGAATACAAACCCTTTTTATCAGAAACATCTGATTTTTCTAATTCTTCTCGGGTCATATTGGATGGATAGAAACCTGAACCCAGAGGTTTATCGCCTATTCCTTTAACAAAAGACTTATTGTCATTCAATCGATCCCATGGACCGTAGTTGATCTTAATAAATTCCCTGGTCTTCTCATCTTCTACAGCCGAGAGCAAACTATCCCGCTGCGGATAGGCCTGCATCCAAAAAAGCTTATCCATTATCTCAGCGGCCCTGATCAGGTATGGCAAAACTTTACGCTCATTCTCGCTAAGCTTTTCAATATCTGTACTGAGCCTCACCTTCGCATAAACTGGAAGTCTTTCTGCCACATAAGCCATTAAACTGTCATTTTGTTTCGAAATCTGTTTATCCGAATTATTTGAACAGGAAGAAATAAAAATCAATGCCAATGAACCCAAAACCAGGGTCTCTTTTAAATTAAGTTTCATTTTCAGATTGGTTAATAGAAGAATAAATATAGTAAAAATATGGTTTGAGGTCCTGCAAGCTGAATTTCTGTGCCCAGGTATAAGAATCCTTCTCTGTTTTGCCGCCTAAACAGGCAGGTACAGTGGATTCGCTTAAAGAATTGCATAAATTTTCAATTCAGCCTCATCAATTCCAATTATCTTACTCTCTGCTTACAATCGGCTAATAATTAGAGGAATAAAGTGATTAAATTTGCCGGAATTTCGTACTTATATAACCATTACTGTTTTTACCCTATATATTTGATTGATGCCCTTTTCGAGAAATGTGCTGCTATTTAGTTTTCTGATTTTCTTCTGTTCGTTCAGTGTAAATGCACAGGAAAGCTATACTATCAATGGTGTCGTGAAAGATTCACTTTCAGGTGAAACCCTGATTGGAGTCACACTCAAATTTACTGCTGCTAACCAGACAGGTACAAGCACCAATGCCTATGGCTTTTATTCCTATAAACTTAGTCCGGGGGAGTATAACCTGAGTGTCAGTTATATCGGCTACAGGTCCATAAATCAGAAGATTAGTATCAATTCAGATCTCCGGCTCGACCTGAATATGGTTCCTGAGAATGTTCTTGAGGAGATCGTAATCAGCTCGGAAAAAAGGAATGACAATATTGTCAACGCCCAGATGGGTGTTGCCAAGATTAATCTGAGTGAAATCAGGAATGTTCCGGTTCTTTTTGGAGAACGCGATGTTCTGAAAACCCTGCAATTGCTTCCCGGAATAAAATCGGCAGGTGAAGGAAACAGCGGATTTTATGTTCGGGGAGGATCAACCGACCAGAATCTGATTCTGCTTGATGAAGCACCCGTTTATAATGCTTCGCACTTACTCGGCTTCTTTTCTACCTTCAACTCTGATGCTATTAAGGATGTCAGTGTTTTTAAAGGGGGGATGCCGGCACAATATGGCGGAAGACTTTCATCTGTACTCGACATCAGGATGAATGATGGTAATAAAAAGGAGTTTACGGCGGAAGGCGGAATCGGACTTATATCCTCCCGCTTAAAAGTTGAAGGTCCGCTGATTAAAGACAAAAGTTCTTTTATGGTCAGTGGCCGCAGAACTTATGCCGATGCTTTTCTGGCGCTGTCAAAAGATAGTTCAATCAATAAAAATACGCTCTATTTCTATGATCTGAATGCAAAGGTCAACTACCAGATAGACGATAAGAATACACTTTACCTTTCGGGATATTTTGGACGCGATGAACTGGGGCTGAGTGAAACTTTTGGCTTCGACTGGGGTAATGCGACATCCACTTTGCGCTGGAATCACTTATTCAGTAATCGCTTATTTTCCAATACTTCCCTGATTTACAGTAATTATAATTATGTAATCCAAAACTTTCTGGAAGAGAACAACTTTAAAGTAAATTCCTCCATAAGGGATATGAATTTAAAACAAGACTTCCAGCTGGCTTTGAATAACAGCCATAACATTCGTTTTGGTCTTGATTTGATTCATCATACTATTGCACCCGGAAATATTACAGCAAGTGCCACCTCCAGTGTGAACGAAGTAACCATTGAAAAACGTAAAGGAAACGAAATAGCAGCCTATATCTCTGATGAATGGGAAGTAAACGATAAGTTCAATTTGGTTTATGGATTAAGAGCAAGCTCATTCTATCTCTTTGGGCCCGGTGTTTTTCCGAGCTATGACAAGGATGGCCTTACCACTTCAACCAAAACCTACACTTCCGGACAGCTGGTAAAGTCATATTTTAATCTTGAACCGCGTATTTCTGCAAGCTATCAGTTGAATGAATTTTCCTCATTCAAAAGTTCCTATACCCGAAATACTCAGAATCTGCATCTGATGTCGAATTCAACGGCCAGTTCCCCAACTGATCTATACATCATGAGCAGTAATAATGTCAAACCTGAAATCGCCGATCAGATCGCCCTGGGATATTTCAGAAACTTCAATAATGATAATTATGAATTTTCTACAGAATTGTATTTCAAACAGATGCAGAATCAGATTGATTACAGAAGCGGTACTGATCTGAGAGGCAATACCAATGTTGAGTCAGACCTGCTTTTTGGGGATGGAAGAGCATTTGGTATAGAACTATTTCTTAAAAAGCGATTTGGCAAATTGAATGGCTGGGTAGGATATACCCTCTCAAAAACGGAACGCAAGTTTAATGATATTGATCTTGGTAAATGGTTCAATGCCAAACAGGATCGCACCCACGACCTTTCTCTGGTGGGGATATTTAAAGCGAGTGAAAGATGGACCTTTTCATCAACCTTTGTATTCAACACAGGGAATGCCGTTACTTTTCCCGCAGGTAAGTATCAGCTAAACAATAAAACTGTCTTTTATTACCCTGAACGTAATTCTGACCGGATGCCTAACTATCATCGACTGGATCTGTCGGCCACCCGTGAAGGTAAACCCGGCAAGAAATTACAGTCGAGCTGGTCATTTGGTATTTATAATTTATATAACCGGAAAAATGCTTACTCCATAGATTTTCGGGATGATCCGGATAACCCGACCAGAACTCAGGCTGTGCGTACAGCATTATTCGGAATTATTCCTTCAGTTACCTGGAATTTCAAATTTTAATCATGAAAAAGTATACTCAAAGTTTAAGACTAATCCTTAGCCTGATTGCCGGTATAGTAATCCTTTCCTCCTGCGAAAAGGTGATCGATCTTGAATTAAAAAATGCAGATCCCCTGATTGTTATTGAAGGAAGCATCAGCAATCAGAGTGAAAATCATTTTGTACGGATATCAAAAACAATTCCATTTGAGCAATCAGCAAGTTTCAATGGGGTAAAAGGAGCCCAGGTTACACTTAAGTCATCAGCAGGACTCTCTGTTACCTTTACAGAGGTAAGTGATGGGGTTTACAGAAGTCCGCGTTTGAGAGGTACACCGGGTCTTACCTACACTCTTGATGTACTTGCTGAAGGTAAAACTTATACTGCAAAATCAACCATGCCCTCTCCGGTAATACCTGATTCTATTGGATTTAAAACACTTTCATTCTTTGGAAATTCAAATATATACCCTACGATTTATTATAAAGATCCTCCAAAAATTCAAAACCAGTACCGCTATATTTTAAAGATCAATGGAAAACTGCAGGGTGATCTTGTCTTTGAAGATAGATTCAACGACGGAAACGCAGTTTCTGATGTAATCATTTACGATGGGGAAGACGATATAAAATCAGGGGATCATGTTGATATAGAAATGCAAACTATTGACCGGAATGTATTCAAATATTTCTTTGCCCTTAGTCAGATAGGAGGCAACGGCGGACCTCCGGTAGCTCCGGCCAACCCTGTATCTAATTTCAATAATGGAGCATTGGGTATTTTTAATGCCTGCACCAAATCAACGAAATCTGTTGTCCTGAAATAGGAAACGCCGGGGTATCATAATATCGTGATTATCGCATTGGAGAGGGCATCGTCGACAGGAATCTGACAGGCTAAACGGATATCATCAATTCCAGGTGCTATCCTGTTCAGGGTGGTTGCTTCATTTCTCAAAAATCCGGTATCCTCACTTAATCCACTAATCCTCACAATACAGGTTCCGCATCTTCCCATTCCCCCGCATGCTCCAAAATCATCAGTAAATAATCTGTCCTGTATCAGGCATTTCAAATCCCTGTACTCACCCGTATAAGTTTGGATTTTATATTCTTCAGATGAATAGAATACCGTTAAACATATTTTATTAAATGGATAAGGCATTTATTAAAAAATAGATTTTTGTCTGAATTTTCCGACCAGAGTTAACTGCTGCTGATTGATCAGCTATTCAGGGTTTATGCTTGTATAAAAATTATCCTCAAAGGTAAATAATTTTTATAAAGGATTGTTTTATCCTTTATAAAAAATCCCTTATATTTGCTTTACATTAAGATATTATGAGCCAAAAGACAGATATACAGGGAATTGATGATATCAAAATTATGGTTGATGTGTTTTACCAGAAGGTTCGTGAAGACGATTTACTGGCGCCCATATTTAATTTCAGGCTCTCGACGCATTGGGAACCGCATCTTGAAAAGATGTATACCTTTTGGAATGCAGCTTTATTCGGCGTAAGAGGATACAATGGTAATCCATTCATCAAACACGCAACCATGGAACTTGGGGAAGAACATTTCGAACGATGGATGAACCTATTCAGTGAAACGGTTAATTTGCATTTCGAAGGCCCGGTGGCCGAGGATGCCAAGACCAGAGCCGGCATTATGGCAAGTATGTTCATGCATAAAATCAGTCAGATCAATCACAATTCTTCCAAACCAATATTCTGAAAATCAATGATCTCGAAAGCCTGTCAATACGGTATACGTGCAGTCATTTTTATTGCATCCAGACATCATGTAGGTATTAAGCTTAACATCACTGAGATAGCCCGGGAAGTTGATGCACCGGAGGCCTTTACGGCAAAAATATTGCAGGTACTTAATAAACACCGAATCATAACCTCATTAAAGGGCCCTTATGGCGGTTTCTTCATTCAGGAATTTCAACTGGAAAAGCCGGTAATTCATATTGTAAATGCAATTGATGGTATGTCAGTTTTTAATGAATGCGGGCTTGGCCTGAAAAAATGCTCAGCTACACATCCATGCCCCATGCATAATCAATACAAAATAGCCAGGGATGCTCTTCAGGATGCATTTCAGCAAACAACCATTCGCCAATTGGCAGATCAGGTAAATGAAGGCAGCTCATTTATCAATAATCTGGTTTCAAAAAATTAGGGGTTCTTCAGGCAGTCAAAACAAAATTTTACCGAATTATAATTTCGTAAATTGCGGGATAATTTCCTCATGCAATGCTAAAAAAATCGATACTGCTCACTTTCGGCGGACTAATCCTGATTGCCATGTCCTGCTCTACAGGACCATACGGACCAACGAACAGAGCTTATAAAAAACAAACAAAGGTACTGGGTAAAACAATCAGGGCTACACCGGTTAATCCCGCAGGTCAGGATTTTGTAGGGACAACTAATTTTGGCCTCCGTAAACCAAACTATGTAATCATCCACCATACTGCCCAGAATTCAACTGAGCAGACTTTAAAAACCTTCACTACACCCAAAACTCAGGTTAGTGCCCATTATGTGATCGGGAGGGATGGTGTGATTTACCAAATGCTGAATGATTATTTACGGGCATGGCATGGAGGAGCAGCTAAATGGGGAAATCTGACAGATATTAATTCATCATCTATAGGTATAGAACTTGATAACAATGGCTTTGAACCTTTTTCAGAAGCGCAAATCAATAGTCTTTTAACTGTTCTCGCCACGCTCAAGAAAACGCATAATATTCCCGCAGCAAATTTCATCGGACATTCTGACATAGCACCCGGCAGGAAAGTGGATCCCAATATAACTTTCCCCTGGAAAAAGCTTTCAGAAAATGGATACGGACTCTGGCAGGATCAGGTGCTGACAGATTCAGTTCCAGAGTCGTTTAACCCGATCGAAGCACTCAGAATCATTGGATATGACATCAAAAATCCGGAAAACGCAATTAAATCATTCCAGCTGCATTTTGTGCAAAAAGAATTGACAGGTATACTCAATGAAGAGGAAAAACAAATTCTCTTCAATCTTTATAAAAAATACCTGTAATATTAATTTCAGGATTTTTGAGATTCCTTTGCCCAGGTATCTTTTAAGGTAACCGTACGGTTAAATACCGGCCTGCCTGGTGTTGAATCACTGTCGAGGTTAAAGTACCCTTTGCGGATAAACTGGTAACCACGGCCCGCCTGAGCATTCATCAGATCAGGCTCAATAAAAGCATTGCGGATTACCGTTAAACTATCCGGGTTGATATACTCTTTGAAATCACCGTCTTCATTAGAAGGGTCTTCTACCCTGAATAAGCGATCATATAATCGTATTTCTGCTGTTTGAGCTGCTTTGGCACAAACCCAGTGGATTGTTCCCTTTACATGAATTCCACTGGTATCAGTCCCGCTTCTTGATTCAGGAATATAAGTACAATGAACCTCCGAAACCTGACCGTTTTCATCCTTCACAAAACTTTCACAGCGAACTATATATGCATGTTTCAGACGCACCATGAGACCAGGGCCCAGCCGAAAGTATTTCTTAGAAGGCTCTTCCATAAAGTCATCCCGTTCAATCCATAGCTCTGAACTAAATGGAATATGACGGAACCCATCACCACCCTCAACCTCAGGATTATTTTCACCCTCCATTAATTCGGTCTGTCCTCCGGGATAATTACTGATGATTAGTTTTAAAGGATCAATTACAACCATTCTTCGCCAGGCACTTTTATTCAAATCTTCACGGATACAGAACTCCAGTAAACTCAGATCTATGAGGTTTTCACGCCGGGCTATTCCAATACGTTCACTAAAGTTGCGTATTGAAAGCGGGGTATAACCACGTCGGCGTAAACCACTGATTGTCGGCATCCTTGGATCATCCCAACCACTAACATGGTGTTCATTAACCAGCTGAAGCAATTTCCTTTTGCTCATCACGGTATAATTCATATTCAGACGGGCAAACTCATATTGCTTAGAAGGAAAAATATTTAACTTCTGGATAAACCATTCGTAAAGCGGCCGATGCGGAACAAATTCAAGCGTACAAATAGAATGGGTAATTTCTTCTAGCGAATCAGACTGCCCATGGGCAAAATCATACATTGGGTAGATGCACCATTGATTACCTGTACGGTGATGATGAGCATGCTTTATACGATACATCAGCGGGTCGCGCAGATGCATATTGGGAGCTGCAAGATCAATTTTAGCCCGTAATACTTTGGCTCCATCGGGGTATTTACCTTCCTTCATTTCAATGAAGAGCTGTAGATTCTCTTCAATGCTCCTGCTGCGGGATGGTGTAGGTTTCCCGGGTTCAGTAGGAGTCCCTTTGGCAGCAGCAATTTCTTCGGCCGATCCATCCTCCACATAAGCCAATCCCTGTTTGATTAGTTCTAGCGCAAAATCATATAATTTTTCAAAATAATCTGATGAGTAAAGCTCCTTATCCCATTCAAAACCAAGCCATTGAATATCCTTCTTAATGCTATCCACATACTCAACATCTTCGGTTGTAGGGTTGGTATCGTCAAACCTCAGGTTGGTTTTACCATTATATTTTGCTGCGATACCGAAGTTCAGACAAATTGATTTAGCATGTCCGATATGCAAATAGCCGTTTGGCTCGGGTGGAAAACGTGTCAGAACACGCCCGCCATTTTTGCCATTCCGTATATCATCTTCAATGATCTCTTCTAAAAAATTTAATGATCTTTCTTCACTCATAACCAGATTTCGAGGCAGCAAAAATAACAAAATTTATTTGCAGGGACAGCTTATTCGTTTTCAGGACAATTACGCGCGGCCCTATAAATGAAATGAGATATACAATTCAATTTTCTTCTTACTTTTACATTAAATCAATTATGACAGAAACCCTAAATCGCCCCATTCGGGTATTGGTTGCCAAAGTCGGACTGGATGGTCATGACCGTGGTGCAAAAATTATTGCAAGCTCTCTTCGGGATGCAGGAATGGAAGTGATTTATACCGGACTCCGTCAAACACCGGAAATGGTTGTTAATACTGCACTCCAGGAAGATGTTGATGCTATTGGCGTTTCCATACTTTCAGGGGCTCACATGACTGTTTTTCCAAAAATTATCCACTTTATGAAAGAAAAAGGTCTGACAGACGTTCTTGTTACCGGTGGAGGAATAATACCTGATGATGACATGAAAATGCTTCATGATCTTGGAGTGGGTAAACTCTTTCAACCCGGCACAAATACCGGAGACATAGTGTCGTACATCAAAAAATGGGTTTCAGAAAACAGAAAGTTCTGATCCCAAATTCTTAATTCAAAAATCGGGCGAAGATCAGCCAAAATTTTATTCTTGAATAATGAACTATTCCAACCTGCTCATCGAAAATCGTGAACGAATCTTGTACATAACAATCAATCGCGAAAGCAAATTAAATGCACTTAATAAAGCCACACTGGCCGAACTTCATGATGTAATTACCGGCTCTGTCCACGATGATGAAATTGCTGGCCTGATTATAACCGGGGCCGGGAAAAAAGCCTTTGTTGCCGGGGCCGATATTTCAGAATTCGCTGATTTTAATAGCGACGAAGGCAGGGAACTCGCCCGCGAAGGACAAATTAAGGTTTTTGATGTCATACAAAATCATTCCAAGCCGGTTATTGCGGCAATAAATGGTTTTGCATTGGGTGGCGGTCTTGAACTCGCGATGGCCTGTCATATCAGGGTGGCAGCATCCGATGCTAAAATGGGACTCCCGGAGGTAAGTTTAGGACTTATTCCCGGTTATGGTGGCACACAAAGGCTGACCGAACTAATTGGAAAAGGAAGAGCCATGGAAATGATCCTGACCGCCGAAATGATTAATGCCGATGATGCTTACAGAACCGGACTCGTAAACCATGTATTTGAGGCAGATGACCTGCTGGTTAAGGCGTCTGACATCATGAAAAAGATAATGACCCGATCCCCTTTTGCGGTAGGCTGTGCTATCAGAGCAATCAATGCAGCTTCAGCAGATGGTATAAATGGATATGAAACTGAAATTTCAGAATTCTCCAATTGCTTCGGATCAGAAGATTTCAGGGAAGGTGTAGCTGCATTTTTAGCAAAAAGAAAAGCAGAATTTACAGGTCAATAATAATAGTATCATCAAAAAGTGTAGAAAATATTTCCCAATTCTGGATAATATGCTTAAATTGCAATCATAATCAGCTAGTTATCAGCCTCTCGGTTTACCTGTATACCTATGAACAAAATCTTAATAATCGATGACGAAATCAACATCGGTATTCTTTTATCAAAATTTCTGACCAGAAACGGATTTGAAGTAAAAACAAGTACAAACGGAATCAGTGCTTTGGAGTTAATGACAAAGGAGGAATTTGACCTTGTTCTTTGTGATTTTCGCCTTGAAGATACCGATGGAAGAGAGATGTTAAAAAAGATCAAAACTTCCTATCCCGATACCGGGGTAATTATCATTACAGGCTATTCTGATATAAAACTGGCGGTTGAATTAATTAAAATGGGTGCCTTTGATTATATCTCCAAGCCCCTTTACCCGGATGAGATACTAAATACCATCAATAAAGCACTTGAGGCTCAAAAAGTAATTAATCAAACTGAATCAAAAGAACCTGAGGCAGAAAAGCGCAGGGAAAATAATGGAAGTGTAATTCCTGAAGAATTTGTTACCGGAAAAAGCCCGGCTTCTCTTGACCTGCTGAAACAGATCAAACTGGTAGCTCCGACCAATTAC
Organism: uncultured Sphingobacterium sp.; assembly: GCA_964616525.1. Lineage (GTDB taxonomy): Bacteria > Bacteroidota > Bacteroidia > Sphingobacteriales > Sphingobacteriaceae > Daejeonella. The sequence continues at coordinate 51,890 of CAZTRY010000014.1, forward strand.
AGTGTCATCCTCAATGGTGAGAGTGGTACCGGTAAGGAATCGGTTGCAAAAAGCATTCATTTCAATAGTCCCAGAAAAGATAAGCCATTCATTGCGATGGACTGTGGCTCCCTTACAAAAGATCTGGCAGGAAGTGAATTTTTTGGCCATGAAAAAGGTTCATTTACTGGTGCTCTATATACCAAGATTGGTCATTTTGAAATGGCAAATGGCGGAACACTCTTTCTGGATGAAGTTGGGAATCTTTCATATGAAATTCAGGCGGCCTTATTAAGAACCGTTCAGGAACGCAAAGTAAAACGAATTGGAAGTACCAAGGAAATTGATCTTGATGTGCGAATCCTGGTTGCCACAAATGAAAACCTGAGTGATGCAATTCAAAAGGGCCGCTTCCGCGAAGACTTATTCCATCGTTTTAATGAGTTCAACATCACCATACCCCCCTTGCGCGATCGTGGTAAGGATATCCAGCTTTTTGCAGAACATTTCTTAAAGGAGGCCAATGCTGAACTAAACAGGAATGTGACCGGCTTTTCATCGGAAGTGATAGAATGTATGATGACCTATAACTGGCCGGGAAATGTACGGGAGTTAAAAAATGTGATCCGTCGCGCAACCCTGATCACTGAAGGAAACGAAATTCAGCTCAAAGCTTTGCCGCTCGAAATCTCAACATTTGCAAAAGCTTCTGCACTTGAAAGCAGTTTTGTTTCAAATGTAGCTGTCAATACAAACAAACACGACCTTAAAAATGCAGCCATGGAGGCAGAATATGAAACCATTTTGAATGTATTGAAAGAAGTGAATTTCAATAAGACCAAGGCCGCTAAAATTTTAAATATTGACCGAAAGACGCTTTACAATAAAATGAAAGCGATCAATCTGGACTAAATACCGAACAAGAAAGAAAACAGATAAACCCGCTTCAGAACCAGGCGGGTTTTATTATTTTACAGACCCTATCTCCAGGGTCATTCAGCAGAAAACGAATATGTCTATATACAGCTATAAGCAAAGAAATGACATAGTCCTGGCCATTCTCATCATTTTAGGATGTTTCGTATTATATAGCCTGAGAACAATTGCGGGCACCCTGTTAAGTACCATTGTACTTTACACCCTACTCCTTCCGGTTTATAATTTACTGGTTGAAAAGTATAAAGTAAAAGATCGCATAGCTGCAGCGCTGATGATTCTGCTGTCACTTCTGGTAATCGTACTTCCATTCTTAATGCTCAGCCTGATGGTTATTGATAAGATTACAGAATTTCAGGCCGATCCAATGCGAATGATGGTTATTATGCAAAGAATTGATGATTTTATCGGTTCCAGATTAGACCAGCCGCAGCTTCTGGACAAAGCGATGTCAAAACTTAGTCTTTTTGCAACCGAATTGTTCCCATCGCTGATTAGTGGCGCTTTTAACATTGTTCTCGGACTGGTAATTATGTATTTCCTCTTGTATTTTATGATGGTTCAAAAAAAGGAATTTGAAGCAGGCTTACTGAAATATGCTCCCTTCCGTGAACAAAATGCATTAAAATTCGCTGAAGAATTAAAGAAAAACACCTATTCAAATGTGCTCGGCCAGGGTTATATTGCCATAGTCCAGGGATCTCTGCTCAGTATTTCTTTCTTCATGTTTGGAATCAGTGATCCAATCTTCTGGGGGGTTATAGCCACATTTCTATGTTTTCTTCCGGCTATTGGGGCACCCCTGGTATTTGTTCCTGCAGCAATAATTGAATTGGCGAATGGAAATGATACTGCAGGCTGGGGAATCCTGCTTTTTGGCTTTATTGTGATTACCAATATTGATAATGTTTTGCGTTTAATCATTGCAAAAGGGATCTCCAACACACATCCAATCATAACCGTAGTTGGCGTGATTATTGGTATACCTATCTTTGGTATACTAGGACTGGTATTCGGTCCGTTATTACTATCATACTTTATGCTAACCATACGGATTTATGAAACAAGTAAGCTGGCAACAGAAAGGCTTGAAAAACTGAGATCGGGTGGAAATGAATAATTTTTGAAGTATATTGATTGAATTGTAAAATCAACCATTTATCTGTAATATTAAATAATTAACCATGAAAGATAATTCGAAAATTTTATTGGCACTGCTTGCCGGGATGGCCGCAGGAGCAGCATTAGGAATATTATTCGCTCCGGATAAGGGATCAGAAACCCGTGATAAACTGAGTGATTCCCTGAAAAATCTCGGAGATAGTATTAAAGACCGTGCCGCCGAAGAAATTGAAAACCTGAGCGAATTCAAAGAAAAAGTTGTAGAGAATATCAGGTCAAAAATAAGATCGGCAGAGGATGATTATAATCATGCCAAAGTAAGCGTCAGCAATGTAGCTGATGATGCAGAACGCAAGTTTAATAAGATTAAAAATTCTTAAATTTTTCAACGGTCATGGAAGAACGGGAGCTAGATCCTCAAAATATCATTGAGAAAATTAAAGAATATATTCATGTTCGAACAGAGCTATCTGTGCTCAGTGCTGTGGATAAGGGATCGCAATTGTTTGCCGGCTTACTTACCGATGGACTGGTTCTGGTACTTACAGTTCTTGCCTTTTTATTTGGCAGCCTTGCACTTGGATTTTATCTTTCCGAAGTTTTAAATAACACTTATGGCGGTTTTTTAATCGTAGCAGGTATTTATTTACTCGGGGC